>NZ_CAUGIN010000017.1:0-65050 GCF_959599685.1 Lachnoclostridium phocaeense | reverse complement strand
CAATCGGAGCCTATTTTTTAGGCTTCGCTTTTTCATAACTTATTTGACACTACCTATTCTCTGATCACTTCATCGACAATTTCTTCACCCGCATCGTCATCGACAAACAGCTCGTCTGTATACAGCCTGGTAGCCGCCATATCGATCAGCTTTTTAGGTGGATCTGCGTATCCCTTCATTTCCAGTATACCTTCCGCCGACTCGCAACAAAAACTTAGATGAAGATTTTCCAAGTGCCAGCGTATCTCCTCAAAAAGGCTTTCTGCCGCTGACGTACTATTTTCAAACTCACTCAATTTGCGTAATGTTTCTTTGGCATTATACATAGTGTTATCCTCCTGAATTAAAACGTAACAAGCAGATATCTCATTTGCACTCCTTTCCTCTGCAAATTTGTTCTGGAGATAGAGTGGAGTATAAAGGAAAAAATAAGACTAACAAAAAAGAAGGCGCAGAGCGCGCCTTCAAAAGCTGTTTGTCAATATCAATTACATATATTCCTCATATGAGCAAAGCTTTTTTTTGTTCATGTCAAAACCTAAGAGTGTGTCATCAAACACATCCGTTTCAGCAACCTCCTCCTCATTGACCTCTTTGACCATCTGTTTAATATCGGAAAGATCATAGCCTTCTAACATCTCTTCTGTTACGATCAGTATCTCATGAAGGGAACTGGGAATGATGACAAGGTCCTTCATTCCGAGCATGAGCCCGTACTGGTACAGCAGGTCTGGGTGAGCCAGGATGCTGGCCCCGAATGGTTCATTCCACTTATTAATACAGTAGAAAGCTGTGGCGGGTAGATTGGGTTTAGACTGGCGACCAAGCTGCGTAAGGCTTGTAAAGAGATCAGCGTCACTATGGATGGTGAACAGGTCCTCCTCTGCCAGACGTGCGTCTTCAAAGAGCTGCTCCTCCGTGACTTTCCAGAGTTTCAGGTGCTCCGGTTTAATGCGCACGACTCCTTCATTATTCCCATCACCACTAGCAATATATACACATGCCTGGACCATTACGGGCCCAAAGGACCATGTAACGGCCTGTTGACCCAACTTTTTATTTCTGTTTGCGGACATGACGATCAGACGGAGTTTTGGCTTGACAAATGTGTAGTCAATAATATTACTGACAAATGCTTCCATACCGTTTTTGTTATGGCAATTATTAAGGAAAAACTCAGCCATTTCAGATATGATCTCATCATAAGGATCCGTTTTTGCCCGTCTCTCAGCTATTTTCAAATCCATCCGTATTTCTTTGGCTCTAGTCAGCTTCAGGACCAGCATCCTGTACTCCTGGTCATTCTGCTTTGTGACTGTTTCGATACGAAGTTTTGCATCCTTGTACTTCTCCGGCAGATACTCCAAAAAATGATCTAATACATAATTCTCAAAATTTGTCATAATTATATCCTCCATGATTTTATTGAACAAACAGATATATCTTTTCTCTCCTTTCTTCTGCTGATTTGTTCTGAGGATAGAATGGAAAATAATAGAGAAAATAAAAAAGCAAACCAGGTTGTAGGGCTGATTGCTGAAAATATACGATCAGCGACATCTGGTTAATTGTATCTGCTTGCTCTGACAGATGGCAGTCCTAAATATGATCGATCAGCTTTTCACCTATTTCGCCGATCGTACCGCCATCCTCCCAGCCAAACAAGGACATATTTCCGCGTCTACATAGACCTTAGGGAAAGACATTTATAAGCACAGTTTTCCTGATTATCAATCAATTAACAGGCGGACCTGGCTTTTCAGCTGACCTGGAATGTGTATTTCTCATTTTCGGTCCTGACAACCAAATAACCATTACGCATAGTCTGCTCCTTTGGATGGATCGTGAATGTTTCCTTGTTTGCGTTTTCCAATACCCATCTGTCACCGCTTTCCTCATGGAACTCTAGCGGGTGGTCGATACGGACAGGCCTGCCTTTAGCTGCTCCAAAATCGGATTTTCCAAAGGTGGGTCCAAATCGCTCCATGATCTTGGCGTCTGTTGTTTCGATAAGATATAATCTCATTATATGATCTCCTTTCTTCTCTGTAGTAGTTCGCTGTCCTCTATACTTTCTTCTGTAGTGTGGAAGAATTTTGCCAAACACCACACTTTTACACAAGATCAGTCCTAACAGTCGTGTATCATTCAAGCTCGTTACGGAACTACCATCGTTTATCGGGAAAGTTGCTACTGGTAACAGAGTGCAGGGTAGTCATAAGCATTAAACCTATATGCTTTTCCTTGCAGTTATTTTCGAGATTATGGTAGTATATACACAGAAACCCAACACATATGTTCGCAGAAGAAGGAGGCATCGATGGAAGGAAGTAAAGAAAGAACATATATTGCCATTGATCTGAAAAGCTTCTACGCCTCCGTTGAATGCCGGGAGCGAGGCCTTGACCCGCTGGACACCAACCTGGTGGTAGCGGATGAAAGCCGAACGGATAAGACAATCTGCCTGGCAGTCACACCTTCCCTTAAAGGCTACGGGCTTCCCGGACGATGCCGACTGTTCGAAGTGAAGCAGAAAGTAAACGAGGTAAATACCTTCCGCAGCCAACGTACACCAGGGCATAAGCTGATAGGCAGCTCATATTCGGATAAAGAGATAAAGACGGACCCGGCGCTTGCCCTTGACTTCCTCATTGCGCTGCCCAGGATGTCCCTCTACATGGAATATAGCGCCAGGATCTATGAAATTTACTTAAAATACATCGCGCCAGAGGACATCCATGTTTACAGTATTGACGAGGTATTCATAGATGCGACCAGCTATCTTCATACGTATCAGTTATCACCGCGAGCCCTGGCCAAGAAAATGATCCTGGATGTCCTGGAAACGACCGGGATTACCGCGACTGCCGGGATCGGGACCAACCTGTATCTTTGCAAGGTTGCCATGGATATCATGGCAAAGCATATCCCAGCAGATGAAAACGGGGTCCGGATCGCGGAACTGGATGAGATGAGCTACCGCAAACATTTGTGGTCCCACCGTCCCCTAACGGATTTCTGGAGAGTCGGGAGTGGTTATGCGAAAAAATTAGGAGCATATGGGATGTATACAATGGGTGACATCGCCAGATATTCAGAAATGGATGAGGATCTGTTGTATCATCTCTTCGGGAAAAACGCTGAATTACTGATCGACCATGCTTGGGGCTGGGAGCCATGCACCATGGCGGCGATCAAATCATACAGACCGGCAGACAGCAGTCTTGGATCCGGACAGGTCCTCCAGTGTCCATATGAGCCGGAAAAGGCCAGGCTCGTAATTCGGGAAATGGCGGATCTTCTTGCCTTAGATCTGGTCGATAAATGTCTGGTTACAGACCAGATTGTTCTCACCGTTGGATATGATATTGAAAACCTGAAGGATCAGGAAAGGATGCGGGGGTATCACGGCGAGATCGTGACTGACCGCTACGGACGGGCCGTCCCCAAGCATGCTCATGGGACGCTGAACCTGGATACCTATACTTCTTCATCCTCCAGGATCATGGAAGCTGTTTCTGCCCTATTTGACCGTATCGTGGATAAAAGCCTGCTGGTCCGCCGGTTGAATGTGACCGCAAATCGTGTCATCCCGGAAGCGAGAGCTCCTAAAAAGGAAAATGGCTATGAACAGCTCGACCTCTTTACAGATTATGGTGCTCGGGAAGAAGAGACGAAGAAAGAACAGGAGCACTTGGAGAAGGAAAGAAAGATGCAGCAAGCAATGCTGGACATTAAGAAAAGATTCGGGAAGAACGCGATCCTTCGCGGAATGAACCTGCAGGACGGTGCGACGGCGAAGGACCGTAATTCCCAGATCGGAGGGCATAAAGCATGATAGACTCTTATGACGATATTATAGGACTTCCTCACCACGTCTCCAAAAAGCACCCGCAAATGCCTCTGGAGGACCGGGCAGCACAGTTTTCTCCTTTTGCCGCACTTTCCGGCTATGACTCTGTGATCCAGGAAACCGGACGCATTGTGGATAAGGAGATCTTGTTGGATGAAGAGGCACTTGAAAGTCTTGACCGAAAATTTAAGAGCCTGCTGGAACATGTGGATGAAAGCCAGGAGGTCAAATTTACTGTTTTTGAGCCGGATGAAAAGAAAGCAGGAGGCAGCTACCAGCGTTTGAGAGGCATCATCAAGAAAATAGATATGTTTAACCGTATGATCATCCTGGAGGATGGGGTGCAAATCCCTATGGACCATATTGTTGATGTAGACAGCACTTACGGTGAGTAGGCTTCGATTTAGTTTGTGACCTCTTGGCTTTCGGATGGGGCCACGGAAAGATGATCAACAAGTGCGTCGATCATGCGGCCCATCAGGTCAGACTGGGTTCTATCAGGCTCGCATAATTCAATGAGCCAGTCCTGGGCATAAGGATAGCCCACATCGATTAAAAAGCGCGATGCCATTTCACACCGCTCCTGTTTTGTGAGCCGCCGTACTTCGTGATGGAAATTAAACCGCCGGGCCAGGGCTGGATCAAGAATGTCCGGGCGGTTCGTGGCTCCAAGAAGGATCACGTCATTGTGCAGAGAGTCCAGGTTCTGCATGAGGCTGATCACGACCCTCGACATCTCCCCTACCTCATTTGCCTTTTTATCCCTGGACATGCCGATTGCGTCCAACTCATCCAGCATAAAGACACATTTTCTCTCTTTTACAAAATCAAAGGCTCTTGATATATTTTTCTGTGTCCCACCAAGGTAGCTGTCGATAGCGTGACTGAAATTCAGATAAGCGAATGGAAGTCCCATCTTATAGGCCAGATATCGGCCAAATGTGGTCTTCCCAGTCCCGCTTTCGCCGTATAAAAGCGTGCTGTTGACGTAGCGTATCCCCATCTCCTGTAGACGCCTAGCGGCATGGTCTGTCCGGATGAGCTTGTCAGCCAGTTCCTCCTCCCGTGCGGAGAGAAAGTATCGTCTTTCATTGAATGAAATCGACACATCCTCCATGACAAGGATATGCATCAGATCAGCAGGCAGCTCCATGAAGTTCATCGTGCTATTATTTAGCATATTGAGGTTCCGTATTACAAAATGTCTGTTTTTCTGTGTATTGTCCTGCTCCAGGATTACCTTGGCTATTTTCTTCGCATCAATCAGTTTGTTCTCACAGACCGCCTCAATGAGGCGACGTTCCAGATCGTTCATAATTTCCTCCTTTCGCCTGGATCTCCCAAGCACATAGTGTATTTTACATTTCCCTTTCAAACTTTATCTTTTGGGATAGCTCATTATCGTGTCGCACTCCAATTTGTAACTGCCATCGTGGCTTTTTACTGTTTTTTCCCGGTAGATAACATTTAGTTTTCCGTCTTTTTCTTCTACCCGGTAGGAACTGGGATTAGAGATTATATTTTCCAATGTACTGATCGGGACCTCATATTTCTTGCTCAGAGCATTTGCTTTACAGACCATATCATGTTCTTCACCTATCACATACATAATCTCATTCTTCTTGGCCCAGAAAAAGCGCTGACACTGATCAGGGAAAGTAAGCCATACTACGCTGAGCAGACAGAAGATTAACACTAAAAGCACGGCTCCGGAAAATACATTCCTTAATTTCATTTGATAAACACTCTCCTCTCTGATTTAAGAAGGACGGGCGGTAATCCTCGGTTACTCGAAGCTGAATAGTTCACTGTTTTTTAGGTATATTTCCATGTTCTTGCAATTTTGTACAATTCTGCGCAACCTCCTGATCTACCAATGTTTTACGGATACTGTCTTTGAGGGGTAATCCTCGTCCATACCAACGCAGGCATGAAGCAACCATTTTGTCTTCCTTGATATATTTTATGACAATTGAGTACGCATCTTTTCCTGCCAAGGTGCGAAGGCTGGCAAGTCCCATGCCAGACCAGCCATCGCACCCTCCGGTTTTCAGCTTCAAGTAGTCCTTGAATGTTTTTGTTTTCTTGTTCCTGTTAAATGAAGCAATGCGCTTTTTACAGTCAGGGTAGATGAACAGATCCGCATCTTTCATTTCCCCTATATTACCAGGAATATCCAAACGTATCCCCATTGCGCCTCTCTTTGCAGGAGATTTATTTGCCTCTTTTTCTGTCCTTCTTACGGCCTGTGAGGTGACTGTGTCCGGATTTTTCGCTGATGATCGGATCCCTTCGGTTGCAAGTGCGTCACAGCGTTCGTTATATGGATCACCATTATGTCCTCGCACCCAGGAAAATTTGACTTTCTTCCCGGCCATCGCCTTGTCAAGCTCCGCCCAAAGATCCTGATTCTTATTCCTGGCCCAGCCTGCCTTCATTGTGTTGACCAGATACTGTGAGTCCGAGATCAGTTTCACACGGCTGCCCCTGGGGAGCTCTCTGAGCCCTTCAATAGCCGCCATGATTTCCATGCGGTTATTTGTGCTGGAATAATAACCCTTCGATATTTCTTTGATCATCATATGCTCACCTTTTAAGATCACGACCCCGATCCCTCCAGGGCCGCCCGGGTTCCAGGCGCATCCACCATCCGTGTAGAGTGTATAGATTTCCCCGGCAATCTCCTTTTCGTTTCGGGACGTACTGAAGGCGGCGATCAATTTTCTCTCTTCCTCAGCTTTAAGCTCTCTCTTTCCACATTCGATCATACTGATGGTACTGGCAGAGATGCCGATCAAAGATCCCCACTCTTTTTGGGTATAGCACTTTCTGATCCTTAGATCTTTGAACTCTTTTCCTGTCATGATTTTTTCACCTCTTTTCTTATAGTTTGCAAGAAAATACGCGATCTTCCAGTATTTGAGCAAAAAAAAGAAGAGGATATAATCCTCTTCCTTGTAGCTGTATGTTTTAGGCGATTTTGATCGCTTTCATCAGATTTTCCTTCAGATGCTGGCTGTTTATCGCACTATTTCCTCGATATTCCTTAGTAAGAGCAAACTTCACCAATGCCCAATCCTCCGGATGTTGTCGTATCGCGTCAATGTCCTCGGGCAGGAGCCTTGCAGTCTTCTTTTTTGTGTTATAGAACCGGGAACTGATCTGGTACTCACCTGACAGAAACTGAGCGGCGCAGCGGATATACTCCATGATATAGGTATAGTCCAGCCTGGGGTCCGTAGAATACAGATCGTCAAAAATCTCCTTAAGTCCCATGCCTGTTTCAGCTTTTATCATGGACAGGCAATACGTTATCTCGGACTGTTGGAATGATAATACGTCCTTAAGGACCTCGATCGAGTAATTTTTATAGAATGTACCCATCATAACGTGCGTTTCATACCGGTCCATAAATGAGTATTGAACCGGCGCTTTTTGATCGAACACGGCGGGCTCAAAAAAGGCCAGCGCCTTCTCAGCATAAGCACCCGCTCTGCTTGATAATATGATCGGGTTGATACTGTTTTTTCCTTTGGATAGGTCCGGAAGGTAAACGAGTATGTTATGGATAATTGTTACCATAGTGGATCCTCCTCTAAATTAAAAGACCATCCTGACGCATGGAACAGAATGCTCCGTTATCACCGATGATCAAGTGGTCACTCAGTGTCAGGTTTAAAATCCGGCCAGCCTCATTGATCCTTTTTGTAAATAGAATGTCATTCTCCGATGGAGTGACACATCCGGAAGGATGATTATGGACCAGAAGGAAAGCTACCGCCCCGACCAGAAGGAGTCGGATCATGATCTCTCGTGGAGAGACAAAGGTTGCGGTCGCTGTCCCGTGTGATACTTCGAAGACACCGAGCGGTCTGCCTTTCGTCGTGGTTGCTATCATGTACATGTATTCTTCTGCAAGATGTTGCATATCATATAGGTCATTCATGAAACATACAACTTCATTTGGCTGTGTCAGCATGGATAGTGCTGAATAATTAGTAGCGTTTTCCTTAACCAGTATGAGACGCTTCTCATCGTCCGTTTTAACAGTATAGTTTGTGACTCTCATGAATGCCTCCTAAATCGTAATATCCATCGGCGCATATCCCGGATGATTTATCCCCGCTTTGATGGCAGTCTCCAGCAGCCATTCTCCCGGGATATATGAGCCATCGCTAAAATAGCGCTGAATAATCTCCTCTGCTTCTTCAAATGATATGCGTTTTTTATAAAAAAGCTCTCCATTGAGCCCATAAGCAAAGATCAGGAGTTTTTCCAGATCCTCATATGGTATAAACGCTTCTTTGGTCACATAGTATACCACAGATATTGATTTCTGTTCTGATTTCATAAATTATGCCTCCTTTATTAACTGTGAAATATGCTCCGTCTATTAGTGCAAAGATCCTCCTATTTCAATTTAGAACATACAGATATTATGTTTTCCTCCTTTCTCCTGTATTAATTGTTCTGCGTATAGAATGAAAACTTACAAAATTAATAGAAAAAGGAAGGGAGCCCTTCCTTAGATATCTGTTGTTCTACTTTAACTTTTATTAATCTTGTCTCGATATTCTCTTAAAGACGATCTGCTGATCGAGAATTCTATCGCATATATACACGCTCTGGAACGGGGCGCCTTTCTGCTCGATCCCATTCACAATATAGTTGACTCGTGGCCGCAGAAACATTATCTGAACTTCATGCTTTTTGAATAGATCGAACCTCTCATTACTGTCAAAAAGTCCCTGGAAATTAATGAGCATCGCAAATGGCTTCCCGATTTCGTACAGCCGCTTAAACACAGGAAGTTTTAGACTGTACGGTGGGTTGCTGATAATATAGTCACAGTCTGGAACTTTCTCGGTAAAAAAGTCATGGCCATCATCAATATGCCCGTACACCACGTGAAATCCATGATCAACAAATGTGTTAACATATTGGCTTTTTTCCGAGTCAAATGGACACCATATCCTGCTGTCAGGCTTTAGATAATCAATAATCGGAACCACAGCATATCGTGGTGTCCAATACTCATCCTGCTTCTGGAAGCTAAATTGAAATTGATTCATCTTCTTTGTTTTCACCTTTTTAAAATTTCACCATAGTTTTGGGATATATCACTAGCTGTTTTCTCTTTTCCCAAAATCGTATGTCCAGTTTCTGAGTAACAAATTTGGTAATAGAATGAAAAAAAGACAGAAAAATAAATCACGAGCCACATAAGAAGGGAGAAACTCTACTTATCCCATATAATTACAATCGCTAAACTTTTATTAAAAACAAAAGGCCCGGGAAGGTCCCAGGCCATTTCTTATAGTTTTTTGCTACTAATATTAATTGTTTCGAGATAGCACATAATCCCGCAGTCTTGCATGATCTCATCTTCCATCCGACCTCTGTTCGGGTCGAGTTCGTCCAAATATACTCCATTGATACAGGAATGTCCGACTTCTCTTTCTAGTTTCGCCATTCGGTCAAACACATCGGGAAAATCTTTCCTAATTTTGTTCCAGTAACCCATGCCGCCTTTTACACAACCGATGCAGTTGTTATTGTGATAGCCCATATCGTACATAACCGGCCTTTTAATCCCTAGCCTGTCCAAGATCGCATGTGCATCTTGCTTTGTCAGGCATCGATCTATTAAAGGATACTCATGATTAAATTCTACCATTGACTCATTCAGCCTTTCGGCTCTGTTTTTTTCGTCAATATCAAATCCCCAGACGTATGTAATGTCATAAGTTTCATGAGCATCTTCCCATTCTTTTCGCACACGTTTTTTAAGTATCTGCGTACATTTCGCCCCGTAAGCTCCATTGATGTATCTAAACTGTTTAATTACATTTTCGACGTTTCCATATGGAGATTTCAAAATCTGAACCGGTTGCCCCAATGCTTTCTCACAATCTTTAATAAATCTCATGCCATCTGGATGTTGATTTTCAATATCAATATAGATATATTTATCCACTCCTTCCGACAGATACCCTGCCACAAACGAGGATACTCCTGCTGATAGCCAGCAAACTTTAAGTTTTTCTTTCACACCAACCACTCACACTATCTAGTGATGTGGTTAATCTAATAATCGGCTTGGATGCATTATTAAGTGCTTATCTAGGCACAGCCACTCCATTACATTTTACTGACAGATTCACCATACTAATCTCTGCCAAACCTAGTTTCACTAGGATAGGTGCTACTCCTTTCTGACAAATATTTTCATTTTATTGATTATTTCTCCTACACTTTTCTTCTAATAGATAAAACGGTGGAGGGACTCCTCGAACTCCTTCGGAGTAAGGAGCAAGTCTATCAGATAATCGCCCCTGGTATTTTCAAGGAGTAATCTGACCTTATCCGTTTCTTCTTCGATGACTTTGGCCCATGTGACCGAGCTGAACCATTTCTCCGGATCCTCTTCTTCTGACAGATATTTAAAAGAATATCTGTCAGAAGCTTTATCATAGACAAAGAACCCTCCGTATGTGAGGGTAAGTTTGGCTAGTGCCTGCATGGACAGTTTCACTTTTTTGGGTTCAGGTGCCATCAAAGTCAGTATCCTTTCCCGATCGATAGCCCGCTTTGACGAATACACCTCCCGGTCAACAGCTTCTACATCCTCCCCTTCGATAGGAGCAAGAATTCCGGCATTCAAATAGCCCTCCAGCCATTCACCATAGGAAGGATTATTATCTAAATGATCCTTCATGGCATAATAGCGTTTGTGGAGGTCGTAATTGGACCATAAATCCGAAGCAAACCTTCCTGTACCCTTGTACGTTATGACTGCCTCCTCAAATTCTTCTTTAGTGAACATGAAGGTATAATCGGCGTCGTTCGGGATATCTACCGCTATAAACGAACCCGCCTCGGCGAGGGTTTTTGCCCTTACTACACTGGGACAATAAAAGATATATCCTCCGGGCTTTATGATGCAAATAAATTGATCTTTTTTACAATCCTCGACCACCTTCACCCCGCAAAGGAGTTCGCGGTGGGCCAACGCCTCCATGGAGAGGAGGACTTCCTTGCATTGGTACTGATTGTGTATGCCAGACTCTTCAGACTCATCCAGCGGAACGGGCTGCCATTCAGACGACATCCCTTCCTCCATACTGCCGAGTTTGATCGAAACACGGTCCGGTTCCACGCACAGTAAACCGTACAGGACCGTTTCCTCACCGTTATCTACACAAACCGGGTGGATGCCTTCCGTTTTGGACAGATCATTTCCCAGGGCCTTATAGAAACCGACGATGGCTTCTTTTACATTTTTCAGGATACTTCCATCAGAAGCTACGCTCAGTTTGGTAGGTGTTTTCCCTGGAAATCCAACCGTAATATACTGGTTGATTGTAACCAAGTCCTCCAATGACTCATACTGTGCGCCACATTTTTTACAGGTATAAGGACCTGTTGTGTGATCTTCATAAAAACCAATATGATTGATTGGTTTGCCTGTCCCATCACATATCACGTCAGCCTGAAAGATACGAGTTGCCTTAAACTCTGCTCCCCCGCAGGGGCACACCTTTCTCATATTCATTGTTCTGATCCTCCTCTTATACGCCCTCCACTATCATTCTCGCGCACTCTTTTAAAAGAGATACTCCTGTGCTACACGAATATGCATCTACTCGGCATTTTTCCCAGTACAGATTTGTGAGCCGACTTCCGATGAGGATACATTTTTCTCCGTAGCGTCCAGTGTCAAAACCGGCAGCGAGATGCCATCTCCTGAGAGACAGATTATTAAAGAACTTGTCTGATTTATAGGCTTCCTTCAGTTCTTCCTCAGTAAAGGGGATGCATTGTTTTACATTTTCTGATCCAAGTGCATTGATAATCAGCTGATATTTCTCCCTGTGTTCCATATCTCTTGGAATTTTTAATGCTTCATCAAAATTCATGGGGTCCTCCTATCCTTTTTCTGCTTATACTTACAAACAGATCTGATCTTAATTTATATGAGTGATAAAAACAGGATCGCCATCCGGGTCATCTTTTCCAAACACCCGAACGATTATTGCATCCTCCTCAGGGTTATATTCGACTGAAACTCCCGGACTGCCATCTGGTCCGATCAGTTCCGTCAATATCCCAGGATATTCCTCGTCTGGCATAACTGTAGCTTTCAATATGCCATGGGGAGTGTTTACTGATAATTCTTCCTGCTTCATTCCGTTACCTCCTTGTATACCCTGCCTCCAAGTCCAAAGATCTTATCAGACATCTCGCCTGGCTGTAGATCATTTAGTGCCTGTTCAAACATATACATCCTGCTGTCAATCATATCCAGCTCATGGAGGAGCATAGCCTCCGGTACTGCAGGTCCGCTTATGGCACCATATTCCTGCTCGCCATGGTGTGACGCGACAAGGTGCTTTAAGAGCTTCACCTTCTCCGGATCATATTTGATCCCTTCAGTCTCTTCCTCCACGATCTTGCGGTCGATCATTTCAATGCCAAGAAGACTGTGGCCAAATAGGCTTCCCTCAATGGTGTATTCAGCAATGCCGAGGTTGTCTGTTTCCAGTTCCTCCAATTTGCCGATGTCATGAAGGATAGTCCCCGCCAGAAGCAACTCCCGGTCTACAGGATAGATCTTCATGAGCATTACCGCGGCATAAGCCATGCGGTAAGTATGGTATAACCATCCGGCCCGACAGTTATGATGCATTGTCTTTGCTGCGGACCAGTACAAGATCTTCTGTCTATTATCGTCCAGAAGGCTCATGGTCAAGTCGAGCAGATCACTGCATGGTGACTGGAAATTCTTAGGGACTTGCTTTCTCATCAATACCTTAAGGTCCTCAAACATCCTAACCGGATCCATAGGGGCAGAAAGAACATAGTCCTCAATCCTGGATTCCGCTGATGCCGGACCATATTTGTAGACCTCGTATGAAAGCTGATCCTGGTACAGTTTGACATATATTTCCGCTATAATGAGTGATTTCTCGGGGACACGGACCTCTTCTTTCTTTGTGTTCCACAGGTTGGCCGAAATCTCCTTCTCTCCATCCGTGAGTGTGAATTTGCAGAATGCACCTCCACTCTTTGTTTCACGTTCCTCGATCCGCTCCAGTAGAAGTACGATCTCCTGTTTTTGGTCGAGCTTTAGTTCACTGATCTTCATATTAGTGATCCTCCTGAATAAATATTCGAACTATAAGATTTTTCAACTCCTCCTATCCTCTCTGATTTAGTTCTGTGGATAGAGTGGAAGTTTGTAGGCACAATAAAAAGCACCATAATGGTGCCTTTCCATATTATTGTTCGTCTACAAATTTCTGTGCCTGCTTTTTAGCAAACGCTTCTGCCTCCGCTGGATCCATTCCGTATGCCTTTTTCATATATTCCTCAAAACTCTGATCTGCTTTAGCTGCAAAACCATTGAGAACTTCATATATTTCCGACTTCCGTTGTTCTATATCGGATGTGGTATACATATTCAATTGTTTGCTTTCAATGATATCGGACCATGCCTGGAACTCCGCTTCTGTCAGGTCAGCCACATCATTGGCTGCGGCCAATCCTGTTTCTACCCGTTTTTCAAGTTCTAGCATGCTATCAATATCCAGGTACTTATCCACAAAGTCGTCGGACAAGGCGGGCGCTGTATGTGCTTTTTCCGCAGCTCTCTTAATCACACTTATGGTCGCTTCATTGACCGGAGTATTCTCTGTGGAATCTGGTAGCTTATACTCCTCAAGACCGGATTTCAGTCCGCAGGCAGAAATCATATACATCATGAGCATGAGGGTTATCGTTACCATTGCTTTACGTCGCATAAGATCACCTCCTTCCTTTCCAATAGTGTGTGCTATCTTATGAAGAACAAAAGGCCCGGATCCCTCCGAGCCTATTCTCTAATCTGGTGTGTCAGGCAAGGCGTTCTGCCTTGCAGCCAGAGTCATAACAATTGTCAGGGCCATTTCTACGCCCGTCGAAAATATCCTGCTTCACCATTTCTTCCACTTCTTCCTTGGTAAGGTCCTCGTCCGCTTCTACAATATAGCCGCTGGAATATGCCTCCCAGTACGTAACCAACCATTTCACTTTATTATTCATAAAATACTCCTTTGTGGTGCCTTATACCACTGCAATTTTGATTTTATCTGACAGATAGTCACAATCTCTTTCACCAAATGGGATTTCCAGATTGCCTACCACCTTGCAAAACGCCTTCCTTTCAGCCATGAACAGCTCAAACCAGTCGCCTATACACAGGTCCGCTTCCTCTTCATCATGGAAGGCGTCATGAGCCCTTTGCGCAAGCGAAGCGGCAAGCTCTGTATCTTGCGCTTTGATCAGATAGACCAGCGGTGCGACTCCGATTGAGTCTGCATATTCCAGGTAATAGGTCCCGTCAAAATCTAATACAAATAATGCGTACATAGCTCCCTCCTATTCAAATTGAACGATGTATTTTAGCAGCATTGCCGCCTCGTCATAAAAAATGATCTCATCATTGAGAAGAGACTGCCCGGCGTGCGCGTGGACACAGTTCTTTCCCATAGCATCTAACATCTGCTTATCATATTGCCGGGATGAATACACGTCTTCCGGTCGTCCATAAGCCGTCTCATACATGCCCATAAATGCAGTCCCGGAGTTGCCGGAAGCCCAAAAGCTACCGTAATAGGATGTATAGCCCCAACTCTTTTTTGCGGACTTCGCAAAATATATGCCGTTCCCAAACATCTTCCCAGATATCACGGCATTCGGGTGCAGAAGGAGTCCGTTCTTTATGATCGAGAGCCAGTTCTCGTTCCTAGACCCATGCCAGAGCCGTTTCACCCTTTTGATACCATGCGACTGCTTATATGCATTATATTTTTTCTCCTGTTCGGGTATGAGTACCCGATATACAGCTTTTGCTTTCTGCTGGAGGTCCGGGTCAAGCCGTTTGAGCACCTCCTCCTGTTGATGCTTGGTAGCCAGGCGGACCGTGACGCCCATTGCCTTGAAGGAACCCTTCCCTTTCCCCTGCGGGATTGTCCCGTGTGACACGATAGCCTCCATAGCGTGGAGCAGATCTTCCTCCCGCAAGAGGATATCTTCGAAGTCTGTCGTGCTGGCCGCAAGGAGCATGGAGACCTTGCGGACGCGCCTGGGGCTGACCGTCATCAGCCTTTTTAATACATCATTGAACCTATCCACTGTATCCTGACGCAATAATTCCTGATATAATTCCTGACTTTTCTTTACCTGTCCAAACGTAACGCGCTCATCCACAAGTGATTCCTGGACGACATGCCTTGCATATCCGAGAAGGGTCAGATAGAGCTCTTCAGAAGGCGATGTCTTTGTGGAAGACACAGATCGCCTCGTTTCCACATAGTCCGCTTTGTTATCAGGCTCTGTACTAAGATATATATCGGACTGGTCGGTATATCCTTTGGATAGTTTTTCGTAGTACCGGATCCAGAACAGGCGGCTGTCATAAGGCATCTGGATATCTTTCACACCGAAGGCCTCTCCCCGCCGGGAACCGATCCTGCCATATGTCACGTCGATCACCCCGCCTCTTGGCTTCAGGTGATAAAACTTGTAGTTGTTGGATTCTTCATTAATACAGGTCAGATATGTTTCAGGATAACTTCCGGGCTTTAGTCCGTTGATATTGCAATAGTTTTCGGAAACATACATGGACGGCAGTTTCACCCCGTTTTTCATGAAGGTTCCTCTCTTTTTGATCGCATATTCAGCATCACCATATGTGCAGAACACACTGAGTATATTCGGGATTGAAAGATCCGGCAGGATCTTGCCCACCTCCATGAACACGTCCGACTCGCATGGTGGGACATCTACCTGTTTACTGCCTTCATTCCATCGAATAAAAAGCTGCATAGTTACAAATCCTCCTTAAATTTAATTTGAACACACCGATATAGAATATTTTTAATCTCCTTTCTTCGGTAAGATTTGTTCTGAGGATAGAGTGTGGCCTGCTTTCCAAAATAAAAAGGCGCGTATAATACGCACCCTTTTATCATAGCTGACGGTACGGCTGGCTATGATTACCAGTCGTCTTCATCCTCATCGTCGAAGTCATCGTCTTCATCCTCAAAGTCATCATCCTCATTCTCTTCGTCTCCTTCATCAGGAAGAGAAAGAGCTTTTGCTGCATCTGTATATTTCCAGTCACTGGGGTCATCCGCACATACCAGTTCCCCGGAACGAATTTTTTCTAATGTGCTATCGTCATAACCTTCGGGCTCCCTGTGCATGATATAGATCATGTTTCCTTCCACAAGACGCAGTTCGGCATCCTCCAAGCCCAGATCCATAAACGGAAATGCCCGTAAGAGAGGCAAATTTTCAAGATTAGACGGATAGATAGCCACGATTTTTCCGTGAGTCCAGTAATTCTTGTCCCCGGAACGGAATTTTACAAACACCTCGTCTCCGATAGGGTAACGAAACTTTCCTCTTGTCACCTGGTTGTCTTCAAATCTTACCTTACACATAAATAAATCCTCCTATAATACTATTTATGTCCATCAGCTATGTACGTTGTTCACTCCCTTCTTCGCCGATGTCCATCTGATAGTAGAGTGAAGAATATTGAAAAAAACAAAAGTCCCGGCATTTTGCCGGGACCTGTGTCCATATCATTTAGTACCAATTTTTGTATTCTGCTCCTGTGAGAATAACATATTCTTCTGGATCGTTGTGAATTATTGTGTCTGAAGCCTTGTCACAGCCATCATATATACAAATGCGAAACATTGCTTATTGTTTATACATGAGGAGGAAGGGCAGAACCCTTCCTCAGTAAATGCTGCTGTTTTGAATTAGCTTTTCACCACTCATTTATCAACCTTTATGTTCACACGTCCCGGTGCAATATTTCCAGCTTCTATCCCCATTGCGATAAGTTTTCCCTCTAATGATATTGCTTGATCCCCATCTACCTTAACCTGTACACAGGTATACGTCTTTGCATATTTCCTCCCATAAACTGCACCCTTAACATCCTCAAACTTCGCCATTATCATATCTTCCCATCGGCAATAAATAAGCATTATTCTCAATGAGTAATACATATCCTGTCGGGAAATGCGGGTCATGCCAAGCAGAATCAATGATCAATTTTCCATCTTCGTCATATTTAAAATTTAGATCGTTTTTCATATTGTCCCTCCTTGAACTATCTGATCATATTACTTTATTGCAAAGGATTTTTTCGACCGGGGATGCGAGACCTTCATAGTGTATATATTTTTCAATCCGAGCTCCCAGGTCTGGATCCTTACAGATTGCTTCCGCTACCTGAAGAAACATCTTGCCACTAAAAGTCCAGATCGGGATGCCCAACCGGGCCGCTTCCTTTATCTCGCCCTCCATGCCTTCACTTATCCGGTCTCCGCAGACTAGCACCCTCTTGCATCTGTAGAGTAATTTCTTGCCGGCATCAAGTCCGGCGTCCCGTTCCTCCTGAACCGCATCATCGAGGACGACCGGGATATACCCATGTGGCGCTACCGCTGGGTAGCCTGTCTCCTTCCATGCCCGGACCATGTACCACCTGGCAGCCATCATATTATGATGCGTTTCCTTGAGAGTCTCCCCGCGAAGGGGAGAGCAGATATAGGAAATCTGACCAGGGTTTTCCATGATAAGCCGTTCCAGATCATAGATAGTATCACCAAGCGAAGCTTCAGTTTTTTCAAGTGATGCTTCAGGGGTATAGAGTTGATCCTCGTAATAGAGGATTTCCATATAGGCGAGCAGTAATGTCCTAAAACATGTAAGCAACTCCCTGTTGCTTCCGACGAACTTTGTAGTCGGCAATTCATCGCCGTTCAGTGCCAGGTAGTGCCAAATATATCCAACCTCCGGTAATGCAATGTCTAACAGTTTTTGGGCGGCTTTAAGACCTTCCTCGCCAAAACCGTCGAGGATATACTCTACCTCCTTTAAAATCGTGTTAATTTCTTCGCTGCTACCCTCTTCGAGGTCATCAGGGATTGTAATGTACCCCATCAGGCTTCTTGCAAAATCTGCCAGACTCCTATCGTTCAACTCATATCCGTTTATTGTGATCATACTTTTTCTCCTCCGTTATAAGATACTGTATGCAATCTTTGCTTCCATCTTCAGGATCCTACGGTTATTTGATCTTTTTATGTCTTGTTCATAAGGGCAGTGGTCACAGGGCCGTCCCTCGCATACAGAACAAGGAACCACCGGGTAGCCGCAAGTGGAACAATCCGTGATCCCTTCCGAAAATATGACTACTTCCTCACCACATTCCGGACACATCTCAATGGTATAGTCTGCCGGATCGATTGCATGCCATCCGAACACAGACAGTGGCTGCTTTTTGTGATAGAATCCGACGGTCCCATGGTGAATTGTATACTTCGCTAATTTGACCCCATCTTTAGTCTTGACTAAAAGAAGCCTCCCGTCGGGCACCAGTCCCTTGGTATCCGTGTCCCACTCCTCCTGCATCACAGGAATCTTTTTGGTTTTCTTTGCAGGGCGTATCTTATTCCAATAGAAAGCATCAATACACCAGATGACGAATTCGCTGAACACGGAAGCTGTGGTCGTTCCGTGAGGGCATGTCACGTCAAAAAAGTGGATCTTGGGTGCCTCCTGTTCCGTGTTCTCGCAATAATATAGGATCTCGCCAATCTCTTTTGTTGCCCTTTTCATGAGCGTTTCTCCGTCCATTTCGAGATAGATATCGGCCAGGATGCATCTTGCTTCACGTTTTACATATGCGACTTCTTCCTGCGACCTGTCCATATAGGAAGGTACTTCGATCAGGTCGACAATGCTCTGAGAAAATGTAAGAAGGCTGCTGTCATCAATCCGCAGCTTACGTTTTCCACGATTGTAAATAGTTTCCATATTTCAAATCCTCCTTGTAATCATTGAACACACAGATATAGACCTTATTCTCCTTTCGTCTGCAGATTTGTTCTG
This sequence comes from Lachnoclostridium phocaeense, assembly GCF_959599685.1. NCBI lineage: Bacteria > Bacillati > Bacillota > Clostridia > Lachnospirales > Lachnospiraceae > Lachnoclostridium > Lachnoclostridium phocaeense. The sequence goes on along the minus strand of NZ_CAUGIN010000017.1, from coordinate 46,239 downwards.
GAGATAGAGTGGATTATATGAGCAACAATAGATAAGCAACCAGTGTGTTATTCTGGTTGCTTAAACTTGCTACTATTCTATTTTGCTAGGATAAAACGCCCTTGTTTCTTCCTTCATACAACGAGAGCAGATGCAGTTTATCTTTCCATGCAAAGATCCAGTTCTTTTATTGCAAACCTATCTGAAGATCAATTAGACGACCGAGAAGTTTACATGACTTCTGTCTACAGTCAAAAATATCCGTCCATACGTCGATGAGCTCATACGGCGCTCCATCCTTACCATGTCCAGTCTCATCCAGAGCCTGATATGTTGCCTCTGATACATCAAAATCCTGAACAAACAGATCCAGTTCTTGGATCATTCCTGTAAGAGAATCGGCATTAAGGTTCACTGTAAAGATGGTCCCAGATGGAGCTTTACGTTCAAGGATCACTCCATCAATATCGAAACAAGTGGTCCAGCCGTCTTCTCTTCCTGCTTTTTCTATTTTTCTTCTCCAATCCATTATAGTTTCCTCCGTTCTTCTGTATATTTGGTATAAAGGTAGAATGCATTTTGGAGGCAACAATAAATAAAAAATTTGGTGAAAAATGTCATTTGATCAACTTACAGATCCGTAAGAATTTTTCACAACAATTTTGGGAAACAAAAAGGAAGGATCGCTCCTTCCTTTAGACTCAACGTGTTATTTGCTTGGTCCTACTATTCTTCCGCAATTTCTTTCATAACTCCAAGCTCATCCCACTTATCTTTGCATTCTTCAAAAGCCCGAACGATCTCGTCAGGTGTTACCTGTACTTCGGCACCTTTAAAAACCTCCTCAAAATCTACCAGTTCAAAGAAGGGGTGATCGTCCTCCATGTAAGTAGAAAACCCTTCTTCAGGAAGCCCGACTTCCGCCGGGATAAAGTATTCCCTGTCCTGGCAGCAGTTTCTTATTTGTTCTATCTGACGCATGGATAGCAGGCCGTTGATAATACAGGAATTCTGTACTTTATAGTTGCTCGCGTCCCGGTAAAGATACAGGATCTTCGTTTTAGGAGACTCTGACCAACCACATTCACAAAATTTTTTGTGGGCAAATGCGGCGATGTCACACAAGTATTCACCGTTCTCCTCATGACCCCGTTCGAATTCTTCTGACCATTCCAAGATGTGATCGGTAAGATGGGCCGTTGCCGCAAAATCTCCTGGCAGGGTCAGCGCTTTACTTTTGATCACTGTTCCAAATTCGATACTGATCTGTATGATATTTTCGAGTGTCTTCCTATCCATTGTATGCTTCCTCCTTAGTTTACTCAAGTGTGTAGCTCCTCGTTTAGTATTCATCATTTCCAACAAAAAATGCCCGGAAGGTAATTGCGCCATACTGGCCTTTTGTGAGCTCAATGGCCTCGCGGATGGTATATTCCGTTTTTAACTCCCCGAGCGACGACAGGAACTCTTCTGTTCCCTGCTGGCAGGCTCCGGTGATTGCTCGATACATTGTGACCAACTCATCAGTAGGGATAACATCATCAAGCCCTATCCCCCGGTATTGTCTGACACCACGGTCTTTTGCGCGCTTAAATTGCAGATCTCGAATACCGTCTCGTATGTTGCGGCAATGGGCGTAATATACGCCATCTGTTATGACATTACGGCCAGGGATTTTCCCGACATAGAAGTCATAGTTCCGAAACCTCTTTTTCGCCTTCACATGAGTGAGTATCCTGTCTGCAAAGATGTATTTCCCCGGGATATAATCTCCTTCGATAAGACGAGAAATTATCTGATCCGAAGTGTCTAATCCATTAATGAACCCCCCTACGGTCAGGCTCTCTGGCAACTCCGTGATGGATGTTCTCATGAAGTCAAGCGTTCCACCTACGGTCAGATTATCTGGCAGCTTCGTAATCCCTGTACCGGTAAGGTAGAGATCATCACCCACGGTCAGATTATCCGGCAGTTCTGTAATCCCTGTTCTTCTGAGGTCGAGCGAGCCGCCTACAATCAGGCTATTTGGTAACTTTGTGATCCCTGTTCCTTTGAGGTCAATCGAACCACCAACGGCCAGGTCCTCTGGCAACTCCGTGATTGGTATGTCTCTTAGATCAAGAAATCCACCTACTGTCAAGCCATTTGGCAATTCTGTGATTTTTGTCTCACTAAGGTCGAGAAATCCGCCAACAGTCAGGTTTTCTGGCAGCTCCGTAATCCCAGTTCCTCTAAGATCAAGGTTGCCCTGCACGACGTTCTTTTCATCCAGGCCATCTAACGAATAGAAGGTCTGCTTCACCCTGTTCTTCCGAAGCTGGTCAAACTCCTCGCTGTACTCCTTTGACAGATTAAATTTTACAACACTCACTTCACGTTCCCTCATTCTTTTACGTATCAGGTTCTAGTATTTCTTTAACCTTACGAAGCTGCTCGATCGTATACGGATGGTTACAGCAACGGATCGTTATCAGCCACTTTTCTAGTTCGTGCAGCTCGATCCAATCATCTGCCTCCTTTTTACTTGTAAACAGAAATCCCTTTTCACCGAACTCACAGTCTTCTAAGAAGACATGTGTGCGGCGGTCTGCCGATAAAATAACATCCGACTCGTAAAATCGGCACCCTCTGTCATCTGTGATGTATTTACGCCCGACCTTTACCACTTTTCTTACGAAAAGTATCGGCTCTGCGTTATATCCCTTTTTCATATATAAGATGTAAGCCATCTGGCCCGGTTTAAAATCTTTTAGTGTCATACTGCTTCCTACCCTCTCTTTGAATCATTAACAAATTGTCCTGCTTCCTCCTCGCTCGTAAACCAGTCAACATATACATCGCGCCTTTTTGTGCTTGTAAATGTACTTACTGGCATAGTTTCTGCATGCACCTTGCTTGTGATATGTGATACCACATGGCCTCGGTCATCGATGGATGTAGTAACCCCCCAAAAGGTTTTCTGATCTGGAATATCGTTTCCTTTCGTTTCCTCAACAGTGTCGTACCTGATCGTCTCTTCTGCCTTTATGGATGCCTGTACATCGGATGAAATCCCGATCAGCCGATCCGTTCCGCCATTCCCGCAGAACGCCGTCAGACAGTTTAGAGACGTGAATGCCGCAGCGAGCGCTTCCTCCCTGTTTCGTGCTTCTACCTCCACATACACATCAACAGTTGTTGTCCCCTGTACTTTAAATTTCATATCAAATTCCTCCTACTTATATTTGCAAATAACCATATGATCTTCTTTCCTCCTTCCTTCGGTATCTGCATCTACCAGTAGAGTGAGTATTTCCAGACATAACAAAAGGCCGGTGATAGACCGGCCTAAAAGGGATCATATTTGATTTCCAAGATGGTAAAGATTCCCTGCTGATAAGTATGACACGAGCCAGACGGATCAAACCCTTCCTTATTCTTTCCCCAAAAACACCTTGGGAAATATACCTTCGTTAAAGTATTGAACCGTTTTAAATTGGGCTCCAGGAACTCCATGAGCTCTGGTGTCGTGCTGATATATAACCATCTGCACACTGAAAGCATCTGTGCAATTTCCTTGTCAGTGATCCCTTTGCCCCACTCATTGAAAAAGCCAAGTGACATGTTTGATATCACGATTTTGTCGGATAAGTCCAGATCCACATTCCAGAAAAAGTCTTCAATGTAGTTACCCTTGTCACGGATTTTCATTCACTGAGCAGGATCTCACCTGGCAGGATGTAGCCAAGCCCCACATCATAGTAACTGTCATGTGTCATCATAAACTTGTGCTTTTCATCCTTTGGGATGAACGCCCCAAGGAAATGCCTGACATCCGCCTCCGTCGCGCCGCTGCCGAGCATTCGCCCAAGCGTGACACTCAGAGCTGCCTTGATGTTCCCCACGGTCACCGCTTTCTTCTCCCCTATGATACAGTGTAAGGGAAACGGATAGGCGGTTGTACGGAACTCCACGATCCGGTCGTCCAGGAAGAGCAGGTCCGCAAGGCTCTTGATCCGCCGAGCTTCCAGCTTTTTCATGCCGGCCATGTATCCCGGCAGGATGTAGCCGTCATCGATTTCGATGAACTCCTCGTCATTCTCGGCAAGTGCGTCCATCTCAGCATCGTTCGCGCGGCGTGCTCCCATGATCTCACTGACATCCCCTTCATCGCCGATCAAGAGGATCCTGTCTATCGTTTCTGCCAAAGCGTTCATGAGATCATCGCTTTCCTTAGCCATGATGCAGTGGGCCTGCGGGATGACTGTTGTCCCGTATTCCACCAGGACTTCACCGTCTTCGAGGATATCTTCCAGTCGCAATCCTCGGTCCTCTATAACCATCTCTACAAGGTCACACGCTGCATCTTCGTTGATGAAGGTTTCGCTGAAGTACAACGCCTTCGTAGCCTCTTCCAGCAGTTCCTGGGATGGATTTTCATACCCCGCTTCACCCAGCTTAAATGCCGCTTCCTGGACACACATGGACAAGCTCGTGTTCTCCACTCCAGGTGCCAACGGACCTCCTGCAGAAGATCCCTTACTTGGGCCAGTACCTCTGGGCTTGCATCCTCCTCAAAGGCGTTCAGCCTCTCGATCGTGTTTGCTATGTTGATTAACCTAGTTTTTCCTCCTCATTTATTTATTGATCCATAATCCCTAGTAATTATTACCTCCTCTCTTCAGGCCTATGGTATCTGCTGATAGAGTGTCGATTTCAAGGTATAACAAAAAGCTGCCCATCCGGACAGCCTTTGTCTTTTTACTTATTTTGAGATGTTGTTTTTCCTCCTGGAGGGCCGGTGATGCCGAACTGCGATTATGTGAATACAGAAAAGCTGAGTCACTGGTTTGCGTTCTAGTCACTAATACCTATTCATGTATTGACCATGTCTATCTTCCAACCACAAATACAATCATTAATCTTTTTTATGCCCCCATATATCCTTGATCAACTTAATATCAATCAGTACAAGTGTTATAATAGTTAAGAGTGCAAATAAAATATTATATATCTGAACAAGGTAAGGCATAACAATATTCAGTATTTCATTCATTGATGTTCTCCGCTTATATTAGGTGTTATCGAATTATGTATGCAATTCCACTTAAGTTTACAGGAATGGCATAGATATTCCAATCGCCCACAGAAGTGTGAGCGTATAGCTGTAAAGTACCGTTGGCATAAGCATATACATCTTTTCCTCCAGGCTGGATAGAACTTCCTCTGCTAGACTCCTGCCAATCGTAGGAGAAATTCATACCAGATACAATAGTATACGGCTCATGGCGAGTAATAGTACCAGTATTACCATTTCCGGAAGTTGTATAACTTAATCTCAGTGATATAACCCCTCCAGCTCCAAATGCATGGCTATCTATAAATGCATCACCATTGGTTGCACGTGTTACCGCGGGAGGTGTTGACGGGATTTCTTTAAAAGCTTCCCTAACATAGGCATCTGCTTCTTCCTGTGTGGAAAACTCCATAGGAACAATTCCTTCCGGAATATCCGAAGGATTTATTTCTGTTTTAGTTACTCCTTCCGGCAATGCATTTTCATCATTTGCAAATACCGTTACTCCCATCTGCAGCACCATGATCATTATTAGGATCAGGCTTCCTATTCTTTTTTTCATAGTCTTACCTCCTCTCATTGCAAATACTTTTTCTTTTTGCTATATATTACTATGTTAAAGTTATCAAACCATTTTTGCGCAAATTGTTAAATATTGACATACAGATACATCGGAACCACCTCCTCCATGATTTTATACTTCCTGTGTTTTATACTTCTATTTTTAATCAAATAGTCTGAAAAATAAATCAATAATCTGTTGCAAAAAGCAATTAATTTTTGCTCTTTTTGTAAAAGACATATAATAATTTACTTGGGGTGCCTCAATAACACTCAATAAAATAATACATCAATAAAATAATACTATTGATAAATCTTTCAATAATTATTACAATACTAATGGCGGCTATGGAGGTGGATAGCTTTATGGAATTAGGCGCGGCATTAAAGAAGTATAGGAACGACTGCGGCTTGACGCAGGACGAAGCTGCTGACAAGCTTGGTGTAACCCGCCAGGCTATTTCAAGTTGGGAACGAGGTATTACTGTACCTGATATAGAAATGATCGGGAAGATTTCCCGACTGTATAATGTTAAGCTTGAGAAACTGCTGAATGAAGAAGACTCTGCCGACCAACCACAAAAAGAGATTTCTGTTGAAAACAAATATCCTGTCGAAAGAAAATATATAGGATATTTTATTGTTGTAGCATTTCTTGCCATTGCATGTATATTTCCGATTTTTGGCATTGCTGCATGTTCGTTTGCTTTTTACTTATGTCTTAAATTTAAGATGGGCAAGTCAGCTATATTGATCATTTTCTTTATTATAGCCCTCATATTTAGTGTATGGAACACTTGGAATTTTATTAACGTAAATTTTATTCAGAATGGTTCAGCCACCATTGATATGGTGGCTGAGCTAAAGAAATGTATTTTGTTCATTTAAAGTATATCAGCGTTTAATGTAGTTCCAGATATAGTCGCTCGAACTCCGGTATAGGATGCAGCTACTCCTGTATGATAATTGAAGGAATAAGTAGCCATTTTACTGCTATTCAGTGTAAGCTTAGGGCTGCTTATATACCCAAGCCTTATAGTATGGAAAGGACTGCTCACACTTACAAACGAGTTGTTTGAAACCTTAACATTGAAACCGGCAATCCAGCATCCTGTCAGGTCATACTTTACACGATATGTACCATTCGCGACTCTTGACATACTTGGTATTTCCGTAATAGTCACATGTGCTTCCTGTCCGTCTTCTGTGATCACATCGAACTCCTGTGTTCCTCCCACTTCCATATCATATGAAACATCCCCTTTTCCCTGATGCGTTGTCGTGTCTGCTGCGTTCACCGGCAGATAGATCGTGCCACACATCAATATACACAAAACTCCGAATGTGGCAATTCCTTTTTTTATATTTTTCAACATTATCTTCACCTCTCTACTTAGAACAATTAATATGTAGATACGTATCTTACTGTTTGTATTGTACTCTTCTACCGCTTTTTGAAAAAGCAATGACCTTTTGCATTTGTAAATGAAATGTTGCGTTTACTTCTCTAAAGCATTTTATTTTGTACATTCTCACATGCAAATGATACTCAACCATTGCTTTTTTCTATCTTTATAGCCCATACTTTTCATTAGTGTAAGCGGCAATGGCCTGTTGCATTATGCAATTATTGATTGCTTTCTGCAAAATCCATTGACCCCCTTCGAATTGTTTGATAATTTAGATTTACAAATCAAGTAATGATTTTATAAATAAAAATTATAAATTGGAGGGGATACCGTTGTATTATGTGTTTGCATAATAAAAAACTAACAGAAAGGAGAACTTATGAATATATGAATAAAAAAAGGATTTCATTTATTCTTCTGGTTTTGCCTTTATTATTTGTTCCTATTAAATGGTTTTCTCACATAAATGTTAGTCCTGACTCATATGGGTTGACTGACGCAAATGGCATAGACGTTCTTTTAGACAGAGGCTTGAGGATAGGTCTAATCTGGCTACTTGTTATAATAATACAGATTTTATCCTTAAAATGTAACACAATAATCTATCCAATTATTTCAAAGCTATTATTGTGTAGTGTATTAGCATTATATCCATTTACATATTTCGAAAACTTTGATTTGGTATACAGGTATTTTACTACATTTTATTCTATAGGTTTTTATTTTTCTATTGTATCTATATTATCAAGTATAATTATAGATATAATCAACAAAATTACGACACTAAATGTGAAGAGGAATTAGAATGAAAAAGATAAGAAAGATATTATCTTCAACATTATGTTTTGCATTTCTACTCAGCATATTAAATGCATCTTTTGTATTTGCTGAAACTCCAGATGAAAAGGCAATCCTTTCACAGACGGAGCAGAGTGCAATAGCAAATAATTCAACATATATTGAAACTTCTTATCAATCTTTATTGGATGAAGCTATTGACAATGAAGCTCCGATATATGATCAGCAAGTGCTTGAAGCGGCAGGCACTGACGATACTATGCAGGTTAGTACCTATAAAATTCAAGACGAGGTAATAGCAATAGATACTGAGTCGAATTCAAAATTGCACGCTTTATCATATGCAAGTGTAATTAGTCCATTTAGAGCCGGAGGACACAAATATGAAGAAGGTTCTGATGGAGCTTATGCAGTGAAAGCATATTCTACATTATATTATACTACCAAAGATCATAGTGGAGTTACCATGTATTGCTTAACCCAAGTTACAGGAGGCTACACTAAAATTGTAGGAGTTTCTGTTGTTTCGCAAACAGTTGCCTATGGAATGTCTGGAATAGGTGTGAATGTCCCGGTTAACTTAAATGGTACGAAATATCCCTCTGGAACAACCTTTTCGTATTATACAGGTTTTAATTCATATGTGACCACCGCTGCTGCATCATATATTGGGTGCGGTTACACTTTAAACATTCGTCGAGGAACAGGAACATATACATTTACTTTGAATAATGACCTGTAATATTTAATGGTTATAAACCTTATGAATAGTATAATAGCTGAATAGATCAATTAATAATAGGTAAGAAATAAGAAGAAAGAAGGTGCCACTCATTGTTGAGGATACACCTTCTTTCTTTTTTTTTGCTTCGATTGATTTTTTTATTACTCCAAAACAAACTGGACAAGCGCCCAATCGCCAGGCAACTTTTTTATTTCATCGATATCTTTTGGTAAAAGACGTGCGGTCTTTTCCCAAGTATTGTAGAACTAGGAACTGATCTGGTACTCTCCGGCCAAGAACTGTGATACACAGCGGATATGCTCCATTGGGAGTTCGTAACCGACTTCAGAGCTATTTGAATACAGTACCCGGATAACAGTCTTACCTGTATAAAAATTGCAGGCTAATTAAAATTACTTTTTAACAACAATTTTTTTATTTCTGCATACGTGTCAGGCATTACTTCCGACAGAATACCCGTTGCTGATATATGAAATATTGTGCCGTCCTCATATTTTACCGCTAGCTCCATACCCTGCGCATCATCCATTACTTCGGAAGAACTGCTGTTTTCCCATGAAAATACTCCAAGCTCATCCATCTTATCTATAAGGAGTTCTCCATCGGGGTAGGGCTCCGCTTCCGCCTGGCCCAGGTCCGAGAAAAGAAAACAATTAGATGCCCGGTATCTTTCCTCCGAAACCAGATCATAGTATACGCACTCAGTAGTGGTATTCATATTTTCATAAAAAGCGATCGCCGTCACGTCATCCGTGAAATGCTCAGTCTGCTCCTGCGCCGTGTCAGAAAATATATCGGTCACATCGTCCGTCTCCGTATTGCTGTATTCTTCGAGCAGCAGTTTTACATTTAATGACTCTACGTTATCTTCCGTTATCTCAAAGTCCTCGATAAATTGTCGCAGGTCCACATCACCATAATCCACTTCCGAAATTCCTGTTATGCGTATCATCTCATCGACAGTTAAAAGGTCTTTTGGGTCTGCGTTTCCTCTATTCTGAAAGCTTCCACTCTTTTCTTCTGTCATGCCACTGCATCCAGCCGCAAGAAGAGCGATCGCCATCGTTAGCAAGATTATTCTTTTTACCTTTCTCATACACATCGCTCCCTTTCTTTGCTGGATCAATAACTGCCTGGCAGGGATTTGATCCCCGAAACACTACGTGTCATGCCACTATGCGGAATCCAGGCAAACTTCTTTATGTCCCTCCGACCAGATCAGTTTCTCCTGTTAATAAATCGTAATCTTTCCGTCGGCGGATATCCCACATTCGGCCTCATCCGTAAATATATCCTCCCTGAGTTTGTCCTCATAGTTATATGTATTGAGCTTCTCCCACCGTGCCACATCAGTGAGCCTCAGACAGAACTGTGCGGCCACGCCCTGGCACTGGCTTTCCATCCAGTTCGCACAGTCCTCTGTAAAATCCTGGAACTGCTCATTGGTACATACAGTATCGGAGATAAAGATGTACGTGACTGCCGAGACTTTTTGGAGCACATTTTCCTTCGTCACACTTTGCCTATCTGTACCCTGCCCAGAATTTCTGATATCACTGAAGACCTTTACTCCACTATCTGGGAAGGATTGAGTGGTATATTCATTTACCCTACTCTCATACAGTGGTTTTGCTCCTATCTTTCCGTAATCATCTTCGTAATGATACTCTCCGTCCTCGTATTTCCGGTACACAGTTACGACAGCCGCTGGTGTTCCCGACGTAGGATATGCCTCCAGATGTTCCCCTTCCAGAGCTCCCGCTTCCGCATAAGACAGATAGCGGAATTCTTCCTGATATTTGTTCTCCAGATACGTGAGGCAGTCCTCAATAGATGAGATCGCATTTTTTTGCGTGTCCGTGAGCCTGCCATACTCTGTCGGGAGCCCCATTGCTACCAGCAGTTCCTCCTGCCTTTGTGTTAACTGGACAGGCTCCTCTACGGCGTCTCTTTCTACTCTGCATCCCACGGCGGATAATATACTGGCTAATAGGAGAAATATAATAACTACTTTTCTCAAGCCGGATAGTCCACGTTTACTCATACTATTTTTCCTCCCTGTATTTAGGACACTTCTCATGCCCGAACAGGACAGGTTTGGGTTTCCGCTCCTTAGTATATATTCCGCAATGCAGCGCATCTCCCTTTATTTGGTACATACACCCATTGCAGGGTTGTTTTCCAGTCTTTACCTTTGTGCCAGAATTATATGCCATGGCATCGATTGCCCATTTCTCTGCCAGCGTGAGCTGACGATTTCCATCCCTATCTGCCATCCTATACTCCTTCTTTTTTGCGTATAAACTTCGGGAGAGGCTCCTGCGAAATCTGCATAGGCGGACGAGCGTCCACGACAGCCCCGTTTGGGTCCCCTCCCTTGTCCAGATACAGCCTGTACCGGATGACCTGCCAGATGTCCTGAGCGATCAGCATGTCTTCTGTCTGCCGCCCGTATCTTGGCACGAGCATCTGCATGGCTTTTTCAAATTTTTCTTTGGAGGCATCCCTCCGTTTTATATAAGCAGAAAACTTATTATCATTGTCCGGGTCCTCCTTGTCATAGACATAGCCATTACAGGACACTTCTGTAGCATAGTCGAACCACTGATTAAGCCGCAGCCGGAAGTATTCCTCCAAAATGACTTTCACAAGCTCCGCATGTTCCTGGTCAAGCTCCAATGCAAATGAGTCCTCTTCATCTAGTTCTGGCAGCTGGTGTCTTAAATAAAAAGCTAAGGCAGCCGCACTGACCATTTCATCCGTGCTGGTCGGAGCTGACTCTCCCCATGCTGTACGCATAGCCTGATCAAATTCATTCAAAGCCTGCTTTTGAATGTGTTTATCAGTGGAACGCCCTACATCATTCACGAACGCGTTCCATTTGTTGATCCGTAGATCTCCGTATTCACCCGCTGCATTGCGCACGATAGCGGTTTGGTTTTTTGTCATTGTCAATTCGTACATCATGCCAAATCTCCTTTTCTGGTTTCTGTCGCAGTCGTCTTATCCGGTGTGTCCTCGAAATCCAGCGCAGAAATCTTTTCGATCTGTTTTCTCAGCGATGCAATCTTCTTTTCTTTAAGGACTTTTGCCCTCTCCATGGCCTCCTCTTTTGTCCGGTGCCACTCCCGGCCCTCGCCTCGATATGACTCGTCCCAGATATGGCCGTACACGGTCTTACCGTCCTCAGATACGCGGACGACCTCCATCTCATATATGCCTTTTGAGAGGGCCAGCTTCGAGATCCATACCTTTTTCCCCAGAAGGTCCTCATTGACGCCGCCCAAAACTTTGGTCAGGGTCTCCTTTGCTTCCGGGTCCATATCCTCATCATAATACTGAGACAAAAACCTCTTGTCTTCCTCAGTGATGTGGATCTCGCAGTCCCGATACGCAAGCGCTCTCTCACATCGCTTCTTAAGCCGGCCTGCCTGAGCAGGGGCACCCTCGTCCTGCTCACAGATAGCTATGACATTTTCCAAATCTCGTTTTGAAAACATAATACTCCTTCATTTTACTTATATGATAATCGATATATTATTATTTTTGCACTATTTGACAAAACCGATATGCAGCCTCTAAACATGTATCCCGGAAAAGCGTTGCCAGCTCTGCCTGATCGGAGGTAGCATACCAGGCATCCCAGATATTTCTTAACTGCTCTGATATCTTTCCAGATATCCTGGCACCCTCAACCATTTCCATTTGTTCGATGAGTTGTGCATCATTCATTTTCTGTAGATATAAAGGCCCTCTTGCAACCATATAGTATTCCTCCTTACTTTTAGTTCCTTATGATCTCTGGAAGGTTTCCAGACACTGGAAAAACTCGTATGGGCTCATATAAAATAGATTTAGGTCATAATAAAACACGCAATTCCCCAGAGTAGCGTCGCACTGAAGGATCAAAGTGTCAATGTCATCCCCGGACACCCCCAGTTCTTTGTCAGTGCCAAAAGCCTCACAGATCCGCCGCTTCCTTTCATCATCATCGTCCACGACCAATTCCCAGAACTGGCCTTCCTCATAAGTGTTCTGGAGAAAACCACACTTCCTCAATAGCTTTTCTTTTGCTTCCACACCATTTCCTCCTGTTATGGATTACAGTTCTTGCAGGGCTCATACCCCTGAGCGATCAGTTCATCTCTCGTCCCGGTGAATTCTCCCTTATTGCTCTCACTCATCTGGCTCACGCTGGAGCAGTCCGGGCGATGGAATTTCATTGTATTCGTGTTCAGGATATATGTACTCTCGCTTGCCTGCTGCGTGTCCTCAGAGCCCCCTGTTCCGATGGTCCCTGTCTGTGACTTCGCGCCGGCCCCGCTGGTATCCCCAGTAAGCTGGCTGTTTCCGGTGGCGTAGTCGATCGTGATCCCGGGCTGCACGTTATAGCAGAAGACATTGAACAGGATACCAGCCCCGTCGTCCTCCACTGATTTCGCTTCCATCTGGACTCCGCTGGCCACCAGATCGTCTCCATTGAATATTGGTGTTACCCTGTAAAGGACATGGTTCCCTGTCTCCTGGATATAGTCAGCCACCAAATTCTCAAAAGGTAGCATCCCCTCCACATTCAGATACCTGGTCCCGGTGATCAGGTTCTTCTCATTGGCGTTCTCTGCTGTGAGCTGATATCCGATCAGATGGCAGCGGTTGTACAGATAGCCACCGTCGATCCCGTCATACTCTACAGACTGCCAGCCGGATGGCTTTACGTCGCTGATATTGCCCCTGTCTTCCGAAGGCATCAGATCCTGCCCGATATTGGCGTAGGCCACGCCGCACCTGCCCAAAGAGTCCAAGTCACTGTAGGTCTCAAAGGAGTCGGTCGCCATGTCCTCCTCCGAGAAATCCGGCTGATTATCATTAATGATTACATACGGTTCTCCTGCATACGCAGGGATATCTGTAAGCGATATAGACGTACTTTGATCTACCGAGTCTGGAGTGGCTGCCTGCGAAGTATCTGTCTGGTCCTGCGTTAGTAGCTCCGGCTCTGTTGTGACAGTATCCTGAGTACAGCCGGAAAAGGACATGACTCCGGACAGGATTAAGGCCAATAACATTGATTTAAACTTATTCATGCTTATACACCTCCATCGTGATCTTCTCATGGGATGACCCTGGAAACTCTTCCCAGCTTTCAAGGAACCAATACTTGTTTTCCAGGTCTATGTCTAAAAAGACATCACCCGGATATATTCGGTTCCACCAGAAGACAATTACCTTACTGATCTGATCCGCACATGGGACTTTCCCCTCCTCAATGATGCAGAAGTCATTTTCTCGTGCCTTATCTAAAAATCTGTCCGATACAATGACATGGACATTCGTTTGTACATCCTCGAACAGTTCATATGTATAAGGAGACATCCGGAGAGTTCCGTTCCCCGCCAGCTCCAGGATCTTATGTGTTACCTGGCTGTCCCGGCTCTGCCGTCTGTGGTTGAACATCATCCCTTTTCTGTCGTCAAGCATAAAAATAGCGATCAATATACTTCCCTTCTCTCTGCCAACAGTAATTTTGCCTTCATTTTATCATTTTTATTATCAGAGTACCAGAGCTTACAAAATTCAGCAAAGTCTTCATCTGATAGATCGTCCGTGTCCAAGCTTTCCTCATATCCCCTGCCATTCTTCAGTTTTCTATAAACCGGAACAAGCATTTTCTCACTCCATTAAGAGTCCAGCATAGGTAGCAATGTTGGCATTTTCCCTGTCGTATAAGCGTCTTCTATCTGGGGAGCCGTTAGTTCCCCTACGGTCTTTCCGTTTGGCAGCACAATATCGTAGAAGAACTCCCGCTCAATCGTACTGATACCACTGTCCACCGCTTCCAGTTTGGCTTTGATCACAAGGAAAAGAGAACGCCATCTGCTCCGGCAGGCCTGTTCCCAGGCGGCATAAGCCTGCTCCTTGCTTCTCTTCTGCTTCCTGCCAGGAGTAAGCTGAAATTCCGGACTGTTCTTTTCCGGAAGAGGCAGCACAAACCGGATCTGCCTGTCCGAAAGAGAAAAGCCTATTACTGCAAGGTTATCCCGATATCCAGAAACAAACTGTGATGCACCAGCTTTCAGTATTAGTTCCTCAATGTCGGCTTTTGTCTTTGCAATACTGATGGAAGTATTTACTGCATATGCCATGGATTACTCCTCCTTTCCTGCTTTGTGTTCTTCGCTACAATCCTCCTACAGGCGGTCCTCAGTATAATCTATGTTTTTGTCAAAATATGATCCAATCCTTACCATATCTTCCATACATTCCCAGAGCGGCATGGGTTCCTGCCTTCCAATCTGGCACACCCATTCTCCATCGACCATATAGACGATACCACGCTGTATTTCGTCACATTCGGCCGGTCCTACATATTCGAGGATATCATATTCCCAGATTTCCTCTTCCTTAAAATTAGAAAATTCAGTGTATCTGCAGAGTGTCTCCGGTAAAATCTCATGTTTCGTGATTACTGTAGAGCTATAGTATTTTTGAATATAGTAATGTGATTTCCCGTTAGGCTCCATTTCTCGGAGGAAATCCCCGGTCACCCACTGACCGGTAGCTGTACTTATTCCTTTGAATTTTACCTTAGTGCAGTTCGTATTTTCCATATATCCTCACCCCCCTGCTTAGTCGAGTTCCCATTGCATCATACGCTTTCTCATATCCCCGTCTGCTCTGTTTCGTGTATATGTCACGTCAAACGTCATTTTAATCCGACTCTCTCAACAATGTGCGTAGCCAATCTAATTCCAACGGAAATGATCACTAATAAAAAATCGCCTCATCATCCTTGGATAGATACCCAACTTCAACGGGCAGCACTCCAGGACTCCCTGGCTTATACAGGACAACTCTTTTCCGCGCTTGATCCCAGTCCGTGTATACTCCCTGTTTCTTCAGTTCATCCCTTAATTTATTTCGCCTTATCACTTTTTCATGGCTCATATTGGTCTCCTTCCTTAAATGTCAGTTTATCCCGCCGTTTTCGATAATCTCAATCCCCTCCCTGTCGAGGAGGGGCATTGCTTGCTCAAGTCATGTTAATTGTCTGCCTTGGTGAATATTCTTCTCTCCAGCTTTCTTTTTGAGTAAGCTCCTCCTCTGTCTTATAGCATTTGTTGATCGATGGATTTTCTCTGAAAGTTGTGTATCAGTAATATCGTGGGCAAATACAAGCGCATCCTCTGTTTCCGTCCAATGTCTGCGGCCATCCTTTATTTCCCTACCTGCTTTTTTTAGGCTCCAACGTCTTAATTGGATCGCACGGATCGATCTTTGGATCTGATCCGACAATACAGCATCCGGGACTGTATGAGCGGCAATCATATCGTCTTCCTCTGAAGTCCATAGCCGGTTATTTGCATAACAAACTGTTTCACATGCCATCTTTTTCTTTTTGAGCATCCATCTCCTTCTCTGAATTGCCTGTACTGATCTATGGAGACGTTCGGACAGGACAGTATCCGAGGATATATGAGCCATGACCATATCGTCCTCCTCCGGAGTCCATCTCCTGCCTTCATATAGATAAGAAGTCTTATTATAATACCTTTTTCGCTGTTTCTTGCGGGTTTCCCTATATTTTTGAAGATCACGATAATTATCCTTTCTCATCGTAACTATCACCTCCTTTACAGGTAGTATGTAGAAAACCAGAAAAAGGGTGATTTTTTGCACAACAAAAAAGAGACCCGAAAGCCTCTTCATTGTCCTGGGGGCGCAGTCACACCTGTAAAAGTCTGATAGCATTATCCTGACAGTTCCTAATCTCACCACTCCTCCTTCACTATATGATAATCCATCCCTGAATTCAGCTTCATGACCATGATCCGGTAATCGACATTCCCTCCCATGCGCTTTTGGAGCGAGTCAAAGCTTTTTGCAATCGCACGCGGAGCTTCCAGCCAATCAGGGCATTCCTGGCCATCCCTGGACATGATCTTGATCCTTGCCTTACTGGTATCTTCACCGTATTCCGTATCAAGGCAATAGGCGTCCAGGATCTGGTAACGGCCTTCTTTTAGATCCGACAGCATACTTTGTAAGCTCCTCTTCTCCCGGCAATATATACGTGTAATCGAGATTGCCGTGACAAATATAAGCACCGTGAGCAAGAACGGTAAAGGGGGAGTCACGAATAGGAGCATTCCGGAAAAGGCTACTGTTACCGCAAGTACCAGTAGCATCATAACCTTATAATGCTGCATCAGTGCCTCATAGTATTCTTTCATTTCTCCTTCCATAATACGCCCCTCTCCTGGTGATGGATCACGCCATCCGTCCATCCGGATCAGTGATCTGGATATCTGTTTTCTCTTTCTCATATTCTTCTCCCATCCCGTATACTTCCATTAACTCTGATAATATTTTCTCCGTATCTTTTGTCCGGAAAGCGGAATTCTCTCCCACTACAACAAACAGGATTTCATTCGGGGATATAGTTTCCGCCTTCACGATCATGAAGCCTGCCTTTTCCTCATCGCCATAGGTATAAGTTAGTGTCTTGAAAACAATACCGTCCTCCCGCGTGATCTCGGATGCCCTGATGTTCTTATATTCCTCGTTCCCTTCATAGATCACCTGGTTTAGATCCATATACTTATTGACCAGATCATCTACGTACAGCGGCGTCCCGGACCTGTTATCATATAAGCTGATATCCAGCGTGATCCCGTCTGCCTCCCCGGAAAGATGCCCCTGCCCGTCCTGGGTTTCCATACCTGGGAGGACGGCCACTTTCTCCTCTGATACGCCAGAAATGATCCTTGCACTTGACAGGTACTCATAGCTGCCATCCTTTTTGTTATCTTGCTCCGGTAGGTCAACAAGGACCGCACTGCGGTCGATCTGCTTATATCCTTCCGTGTCATCGTGCAGGAACTCTCCGATCACGATAGAACCGTAAGAGTTGTCGATGAATACATATCGCTTGGTATGGTCCCAGTCCAGACTGTACTGGTATACATGTCGTTCCTTCCCGTTAATGATCTCAGTTTCCTGGCGGTCCCACGCTGGCTCATATCCGTCTCTTAAGTCTGCCGCCTTTTGTTCTTTGATAAATGTTTCACGATCCTCTATCAGGTCCTGCCCGTAATAAAGCGTGATCCGACTCTCCCCGTCCAGGCTGTCCAGAGTCAGTGTCCCGGAGCCGTTGTCGGTCCTGGTTTTCCCCTCTTTCCAGAGCGACTCGTCATATGACAACTTAAGGGTTCCATCATTGTAATTGTAATCATAGTCCGGCTGCTTCAGGCAGCTCGTCAGCGTGAGAGCGGAAAGTGCTGCCAACAGCGCGATCATCATTTTCTTTTTTTTCATTCGTCAATTCTCCCCTACAAAATGCTATGAAAATAGGAATAGTACACGCCCGCGCATATTACGCTGACCACCAATGCCACGCTAATGACGCAGACAATGAACGCCCTGGCAAATGGGACTCTGAATGGATACTGCCCTTTCCCTGCGGACCAGTAGACAAGGAAAACGATGCCGCCTACCGGGATCATGGACAAAAGGATCGTGATGATCCACTGCTTCATAGGGATCATACCATCCGCCTCAGATCCGCCAGACGCCTGTAGTTTCTTTTCTGTTTTATCTGAGATACTTCTGGCTTCAGGCGCTGGCATATCTGGCACAGTTGCAAGCTCCATATGATCTGAGGCATAACTTTCCGGTATCACGCAAGGCACTGCTGTATCAGGAACCGTGGAAACCACTGAGTGGCTTGCGACCGATGCTGCATCTATCCCGCCTTTAGTAGTGTTATTATCCTCCTGATCGTCCGTATCATGGATAACGCCAGCCAGGGCCAGGGCAGAAGAGCCCTCTTGCTCCTGACATTCATTTTCAGATAACCCTTCATCAGGATCCTCCTTTACTTCTCCCCTCTCCCGGGTCCGGCCCGGTGACCTCACCAGATCTTCGCTCACCGTGTGATCATCCGTACTTCGGGAAACGGGATTAGTCTTTTTAGCGGTCTCAACCGATGACTCCGTCCCTATCTCATTTCCTTCCGCCATGTATTCCTGTAGATTTTCAGACAATTCTTCTTCCAAAGCCAGAACATTCACATTTGCTTGCATCTTGGTGGGTGTGTTTTGCCAGAACTTGTCCCCTTCTTGCTCGTTATGGCTGTCATTGGCTGATCCTGCTAACATCGGGTTATCAACAGGCTGTCCTGTGGGGGCGGACAGGGCCCCGGCAGTCCTCGCCATGGTCTGGAACCTGTCAGACGCTTTTTTTTCCTGCCTCCCTATACATGACAGGGTGAATAAGAACAGAGACATGCAGGATACGCCCACGGCTATCCATCCCTTTGAGACCTGGAAATACCTGCAGGTCAGCAAACTAAAACAAATCCTGTAAACCAGGATAACAGCTATGGACAGACATGGGATCAACATGTCCGCTCCTGGCACAAAAAAGAAAGTGATCACCCCGACAATGCCCGCACATAAGGGTACCAGATATGACCAGGTCTCCCAGACGATCCCGCAGACAGAGAACATATTATAGATAGGGATAAGGCCTTTCCAGGTTTTTCCCTGGTGCTCTCTCATGATCCGATAACAGCCGGCAGCAGCGAGTCCGTATGTCACGGCTAATATCGGTATGATCACGGACATATTTATTAAGATGAAAAAAACAGTATAAGGTGAACTGTGTAATGGTTCATAGATATATGGATGCAATTTGATCCCTCCTCCGCGTTCTTTTCTAATAATTAGTATGTGGAAAGCTGACTCGTCATACAAAAAGGGGAGGATCAACCTCCCCTATATAGCGGCGGATATTATTTCTTCTTCCGTTTGATGGCAAGTGCCGTTCCTCCAGCCGCGATAAGAAGTACAACACCTGCACCGATGAGGATGTATATCATGTGATCGTCACCGGTCTGGACTTTGCCCTTACCTGATGGTTCCGGGGTGTCGTCCTGCTGCGGCTGTACCGGTACCGGAGGCTTCTCAAGCACGGTCACGGTCTGGTCCTCGTCCTCAAAATCTTCGTGGCGCGCGATCTCCGTATCAAGTTCCACATCATAGAGCTTCTCGAACACGACCAGATCCTTGCCGCCTAAGGCTCCACCATCGAAGGTAAATATCACCTCCGCGGTGCCGTCCGGCTCCTTGGCTTCGAACTCTGCCTCGGCACGTACCTCTTGCCCGTCAACGAGCAGTGCCTCGCCGGTCTCCTTATCCATCAGCACGCCTTCCACACGGTAGATACGTCCCGGGATCAGATTTGCAAAAGATACTTCATCTGTCACTGTCATGGATCTATCCGCTGTCGCTTCCGGTTTCCCGTCAAAAGAAGCGTGCGTGCGTACAGCCGGGAAGTACAAGGTCTGGTCCGTATCTTCAAGGTCCTTATGGACGGCTACCGGTTCGCCTGTCTCTTCCAGCTTCACGGTCTCGTATACGACCACGGTCTCGCCGGCAAGAGAGGATGCGTCAAACGTAAACTCGACCTTGACCTTACCATCCGCTTCTTTGGGCGTAAACTCTGCCCGCGCGATAACTGGTCCTTTCCCTATCAGGACTTTTTCGCCGTCCTCTTGGTAGACCAGAGTCCCTGTCGCAATGTACTTGATGCCAGGCTCCAGGTTTTCGTAGGTGATCGTATCTTCGATCACAGCCTTTTCACTGGCCAGGATATTTTTCCCGCCTTCCGGTGTCAGTGCCATGGTACTGATCTTAGGCAGCTGGATGCTCTGCGCTTCATCCCCGATGTCCTCATGGGACGCTATCAGTGTATTCTCATAGTATAGCTGCTCAAATGCTACCAGGGTGATGCCGCCAAGTTTAGAGCCGTCGAATGTAAATTCTACATCCACACTGCCATCTGCTGTCTCCGCAGTAAATGTGGCTTCAGCATTAAGGACGTTACCTTCAGCGTCTTTGGCCGACTCTCCTGTTGACTGGTCCATCAGGACACCCTTCACAGTATATGTAAGTCCCGGTATCAGGTTCTCATATGTCACAGTATCCACGATGCTGACTTTATCATCGGCAAGCGAGATCTGTTTGTCAGTCTGGGCATCGACTGCCTGCGTTCCGATCTTTGGTATCCATATGGACTGGCCGTCATCGGATATATCCTGATGGTCGGCGACCAGCGCCTCACCAAGATACAGCTTTTCAAATACGACTACGGTATGCCCGCCAAGGCTGTGACCGTCAAATGCAAAGCTTACATCCACACTGCCATCTGCCTTTTCCGGTGTGAACTCGGCCTGTGCATGGACTTCGTTTCCATCAGCATCCAGGAGAGGATTTCCAGTATCCCGGTCCATGAGCAAGCCTTCTACCCGGTACGTAAGACCAGGAACCACATTCTCATATTTCACAGTGTCAGTGATAACGATCTTGTCGTCTGCATAGGAGAGCTGTGCGCCACTCTCATCATCTTTAGCGCTTGTAGCAACAGCCGGGAGCTGCACGGTCTGGCTTTCGTCGTCCAGGTCCTTATGCACCGCTACGCTCACGCCCGCAAAGAAGACTTCCTCCGTCACGACCAGACTGTGTCCAGCCAGGCTGCCTGCCTCTGCAGTGAGGTCGATCGTCACGGTACCGTCTGCGTCTTCTGCTGTGAAAGTCTCAGTGGCCGTTGCAATACAGGTTTCTGTGTCCCTGTCATAGAGCCGGCCCTCGACTTCATACTCCTGGCCCGGAAGCAGGTTCTTGTATGCGACTGTATCACGGACTGTTATGGAGCCATCTGCATAGCCGACATGTTCACCTGTCTCGGAATCCAGTGCTGTCGTGCCGATCCAAGGGATCTGGACAGACTGTTCAGGTGCTTCAATGTCCTCATGGTCGGCAACCAGTGCCTCACCGTAATAGAGTTTTTCAAAGGCGACCAGTGTATGGTCCTGAAGGCCCGTACCATTGAAGGTGAACTCCATGACCACGGAGCCATCCTGTTCCTTAGCCGTAAAGGTGGCTTCAGAGCGGATCTCTTCACCCTTATCATCAAGGGCCGGCTTTCCTGTCTCCTGATCCATCAGGATGCCCTGGGCCGTATAAGTAAGGCCGGGTATCAGGTTCTTATAGAAGATCTCATCCTGAATGGTGATGTTGTCATCCCCGCGACCAATGTGATCTCCCGTCTTGGAGTCAAGGGCTGTTGTTGTGATCTCCGGGAAGTGGATTGTCTGTTCTTTGTCATCCAGATCCTGGTGGTCTGCCACGAGCTCTTCCCTGCCGTCCGCTGTAACAACATACAATTTCTCAAACACGACACCCGTAGTGTCTTCCAGTCTGTCGCCGGCAAAAGTGAAGGTAACCTCCTGCTTTCCGGACTCTTTCTTTGCTGTAAACCGTGCCTCGCCCACGATCTCATTTCCACTATCATCCTTCATTGGCTCTCCGGTTTTCTGATCCATCAGCTGACCTTTCATGACATATTCATGGTCCTTTGAAAGGTTCGTGTACGCCACGGTATCAGTCAGATGGATCTCGCCATCCGCGTAAGAAATGTGTTCCTTCGTGTCATCATCCAGGGCCTGTGTCCCGATCTTTGGAAAATGGATCGTCTGCTTTTCATCATCCAGATCTTTGTGCTCCCCAATGCTGACATCTTTATAGTACAGTTCCTCGAAGGCAACGAAGTCTTTTCCTTCCAGACTAGAAGCATCGAAGGTAAAGACCAGGTTCATAACCCCGTCCGCTTCTTCGGCAGTGAACTGCTTGGTAGCCTTCACTTCCCTGCCCGCTTCGTCTTTTAGCGTCTCGCCTGTCTCCTTGTCCACCAGGACGCCGGACAGCACATAGGTGTATCCAGGTATCAGGTTTTCATAGGATACTTCATCAGTAAGCTTCACAAGTATGTCAGCGTAGGCTACATTATAGCCAGTCTCACTGTCTATGATCTGTGTTCTGATCTTAGGGATATGCACGCTCTGCGCCTCGTCGGAAGCATCTTTATGTTCCGCCACGCTCACTCCGTTATAGAACAGCTCTTCCAAGCAGACAAATGTAAGACCTTCATATCTTCCGCCATCCGGTACAGTAAAAGTAAGCGCTGTCTCACCATCTGTCCCTCCGGCTGTAAAACTCGTCTCCGCTGTAATGGCATTTCCTTCCGCATCGACGACAGGATCTCCTGTCTCAGCTACGATAAGCTGCCCTTTCACTATATACCCAAGATCTGGAAGTACATTTTCATACCTTACAGTGTCGGTGATCACGATCTCTTCATCTGCTTTCGCGAGATGGTCATTTGTTTCCGAATCAAGAGCTATTGTCTGTACCTTCGGCAGGTGCAGTGTCTGCTCTGCGTCGTCCATGGCTTTGTGTTCTCCCACCAGCACGTTGGTGCCGTCATCCTTGTGAAGGTACAGTTCCTCATAAGCGACCAGGTTTCGGCCATCCATGCCAGCACCATTGAAGGTAAAGATCACCTTATGCTGGGCATCGGCTTTTTCACCGACAAAGTAGTTCTCAGCCGTGATCTTATTTCCATCGGCATCCAGGGCTATCTCTCCTGTTTCCGGGTCCATAAGGTATCCCTTTAAGAGGTAGGTCCTGTCTGTCACGAGGTTTTCTACGGTGACTGTATCAGTCACAGTCACTTCCCCATCTGCTTTGGACATGTTCACTTCTGTCTCGTTATCAGTGATCTGCGTGTCCACGAAGGGAAGATGCACACTCTGCTCCTCATCCGAGAGCTCAGTATGCCGCCCGATCAGGACATCCTTATAATAAATCTCCTCGAAGGCAACAGCCGTTACCGGTTCCAGGCCCTCTCCGTTGAAGGTAAAGACGAGCTCCTCGCTGCCGTCAGCCGCATCAGCCATAAATGTGGTCTCAGCAGTAACCTCGCTGCCATCTGCATCTACTAGCTTCTCGCCGGTCTCCTGGTTGTAAAGGACGCCTTTGACCTCGTACTCTTTGCCCGGCAGTACGTTTTTGTAATTAACCGTATCCACGATGGTGACCGCTCCGTCCGCCATAGCTACATGGTCGGATGTGTCTGTATCCAGTGCGGTTGTCCGTACCATAGGGATATGCACGGACTGGAGTTCATCTGTCAAGTCCTTATGCTCAGCGACGGATTTTCCATTGAAGGACAGGTTTTCATATACGACTACAGTCTTTCCCTCCAGGGCCTTGGCTGGGATCTCGAACCGCATTTCTACTGTGCCGCTGCTTGTTTCTGCCTTAAACTGTTTTGTCCATGTTGTGGTAGTGCCGATCTCATTGGGTACTTCCTCACCTGTCTGGGCATCCCTGACAGTCGCACCCATCAGATAGGTGTATCCTGGGATCACATTCTCATACTTGACCGTATCGACGATCTCGATCATGTCATCCGCAAGACCGATATGATCCTTTGTTTCCGTATCTAGTGCTGTTGTCATGATCTTCGGAAGGTGCAGGTTCTGGAGTTCATCTGTCAGGTCCCTGTGCTCCGCTACGCTTGTCTCCTTGCCCTCCTCATTCAGGATAAAGAGCTCTTCGTAAGCGACAAGCGTCTTTCCTTCCATGCCTGTACCATTGAACTTGAAGACGACTTCTTTTGTGTCATTTTCAAGATCCGCATTAAAAGTAGTCTCGGATACGACCAGGTCCCCGTTTGCGTCTGTGATGACCTCGCCGGTCTCCTTATCGATCAGAGCTCCTTTGATCACATAATTTCTGTCAGTCAGCAGATTGGTCAGTGTCACGGTATCCGTAGCTGTTACGCTGTCATCTGCCTTGGACATATTTACCGATGTCTCGCTGTCGGTGATCCGGGTTGCCAGGTGCGGGATCCGTACAGTCTGCCCTTCATCTGCCAGGTCACTGTGCTCCGCTACGGACACGCCGTTTAGCAGGACATCTTCAAAGCAGACCAGTGTTGTCGGGTCCATACCCTCGCCATTGAACACGAACGTAACATCTACGGTACCGTCCGCATGCTCAGCGATGAAGGTAGTCTCAGACTCAATGGGTTTCCCGTCCGCATCCTTTTGCACTTCGGACGTATCGCGATTCAGGAGTTGTCCCCTGACCACATATTCATATCCGGGGATCAGGGTCTCGTAGGTTACAGTGTCAGTGACCGTGACCTCTTCATCCGCCTTGGAGATATGGTCGCCTGTATCCTTATCTAACGCTGTGGTACGTACCTTTGGCAGATGGATCGTCTGATCCGTATCTGTAAGGTCATGGTGTTCCGCAATATGCTCCCCATTATAGTACAGGTCTTCATATACAACGACTGTA
Source organism: Lachnoclostridium phocaeense (assembly GCF_959599685.1). NCBI lineage: Bacteria > Bacillati > Bacillota > Clostridia > Lachnospirales > Lachnospiraceae > Lachnoclostridium > Lachnoclostridium phocaeense. The sequence continues at coordinate 21,483 of NZ_CAUGIN010000017.1, read as the reverse complement.
CGGCCCTCCAGGGTTTTCCCGGGGAAGGTAAAGGTTACATCCACCGTGCCGTCAGAGCTGTCCGGCGTGAAGAAGCTGCGCCCTTCGATGCCGGCTGCATTGTCATCCACTACCGCCTCACCAGTCTCCTGGTCCACAAGGAAGCCTCTGGCCTCATACTGTACGCCGGGAACCAGGTTTTCATAGGAAAGTGTATCAGTTACAGTCACTTCCCCATCGGCTTTGGAAATATGGTCTTTTGTTTCGGAGTCGACTGCGCTTGTCGCGATCTTGGGGATATGGATAGACTGTGCCTCATCGTTGATGTCTTTATGTTCGCCCACAGACTCTCGCAAGATCAGCATCCGGTGCAGGAATAATTCCTCGTAGGCCACGAATGTTTTACCTTCCAGGCCTTCTCCATTAAAGGTAAAGGTCAGGTCCACGGAGCCCTTCTCTTTGTCCGCCACGAAGGTTTCGCTTGCTTTGATCTCATTGCCATCCGCATCGAGGGCTGGTTCTCCTGTCTCCCGGTCCATCAAGATGCCTTCCACCGTATACCGGCGGTCTTTGATGACATTTTCTATATTGACAGAATCGATCACGGTGATGCTTCCATCTGCGTCAGATACGTGGAACTGGGTATCGCTGTCAAGGGCGGTCGTGCGTACCTTCGGCGATATGGTGGTCTGGGCCGTATCCTCTAGGTCCGCGTGACGCCCGATCACCTTACCTTCCAAAAGAAGGTCCTCAAAAGCTACCAGGGTCTTGCCCTCAATGCCTTTGGCTGCAAACTTGAAAGTAACTTCTGCAGTTCCTTTTGTTCCTGCAGCTTTAAAGGTCGTGGACGCTGTTACATCCTTGCCTTCATCATCCTTGATGGTCTCGCCGGTAGCCTTATCAACGAGGCGTCCCTGGATTTCATAGGACTGTCCCTTTTCTACGTTCTCATAGCTGACTGTATCACGGATCTCGATGTTCCCATCTGCCTTGGTGATATTTTCCTCAGTCTGCAGGTCTGTAATGGAGGTCCGCACTTTTGGCATGTACACGGTCTGGCCTTCATCGTCAATGTCCTTATGTTGCCCGATCAGCTTCCCATTGAGGTACAGTTCCTCGAAGGCGACCGCTGTCTGGCCTTCCAGGGTCTCTGCCGGGAAGGTAAAGGTTACCTGGGCTGTGCCCGCCGTATCTTCAGCGATAAATGAGGTCTCAGCTGTGATCTTCTCTCCATCATCATCGAGGAGTGCCTTGCCCGTATCCTTATCCATGAGCTGGCCCTTGACGGTATACTGGGTGCCTGCTTTCAGGTTTTCATAGGAGACTGTATCGACGATGGTAACTTCCCCATCGGCAAGCGCCGCGTTCATTCCTGAATCCTGGTCCTTCGCACTTGTGCTAAGAGCCGGGATATAGACTGTCTGGAGCTCATCATCCAGATCGTGGTGCTCTGCTACAGGTGCATTCCGGAACCAGGATGCGCGGATCATCAGTGTCTCATACACGACAAAGGTTTTTCCATCCAGTCCCTCGCCGTCAAATGTCAGGGTCACTTTTTCGATCCCCTGGCCTTGGTTTGGCGTAAAGGCGATCTCTTCGGTGATCTCCCGACCGCTGCCATCGATCGCCGGTTCGCCTGTTTCTTTATCATAGAGCTGTGCGTGGAGGGTATACTCTACACCGTCCATTACATTTTGATAGGTGACCGTATCGGTCACTGTGATCGTATCGCCTGCCTTGGATACATTAACGCCCGTTTTGCTGTCCGACACACTCGTGGATATAGCTGGAAATTTGATCATCTGGTCTTTATCGGATAGATCCTCATGTTGGGCGACCACTTTCCCATCCGCCGTCTCGATCCTCTCGAACACGACCAGGTTACGACCTGCAAGGCCGGTGCCGTCAAACTCAAATGTCATTTCCACTTCCCCGCTCGTCCGACGATTATCGAGCTTTTCCTGAGCAGTCACTTCTTTTGTATTCACTAGGAGTTCTTCTCCTGTGTCGGCGTCCATGATCCGACCTTTCACAATATACTCGCCTGCGGGCAGGTTCTCATAGGAAAGAGTATCCACAATGGTTACTTTGCCGTCCGCCAGTGACATGCCTAGCTCGGAGTCCGAATCTGCAGCATGAGTATCCACGGATGGGAAGAATACCATCTGCCCTTCGTCTTCCAGATCCTCATGGAACGCGATCTTGGTATCCTCAAAATACAGGGCCTCAAAAACAACGCCATTCTTACCAGCCAGACCTTCCCCGCTGAATGTAAAGGTCACCTCCGCCTCACCGGCTGTATCAGTCGGTGCAAAGGTAGTTTCAGCCGTGATCTTTTTTCCTGCATCGTCAAGGAGTGCCTCGCCGCTCTCCTGGTCCATGAGCTGTCCTTTCAAGGTATACTCCGTATACGGGTCCAGGTTCTGGTATACCACGGTATCAACGATCGTGATCTCACCATCCGGGTTGGACACATTGATATTTGTATCTTTGTCCTTCGCTGTGGTGCCAATAGAAGGGAAATACAGGGTCTGGTCCTCGTCCGTGTAATCCTCATGGGAAGCAATGACCTTATTATCCTTTTCGATTTGCTCGAATACGACATAGGTTTTCCCCGCCAGGCTCTTGCCATCCAGATTGAAGACGACCTCTACAGTGCCATCCTCATCCTTGGCTGTGAACTCTGCTTCCGCCGTGATCCGGCTGCCATGGTCATCCAGGGCTGCACGTTTAGTTTCCGGATCCATCAGGGTTCCTGTCACCTGGTATTTCCTTCCCGGCTCCAGATTAGTATAGGTCACGGTATCCACCAGACGGATGTCTTCTCCCGCGACCGCCACGCTGCTGTTTGTCTCGTTGTCAACGGCCTGGGTGCTCATGGACGGGAAATGGATCGTCTGTTCGATGCTGTTATAGTCCTTATGCTCCGCGATCACCTTGTCGCCAAGCCTGAGCTCCTGGAAGACAACAACATCTTTTCCTGCATAGCCCGTCGCGTCAAAATGGATCTCGATCTCAGTCTTTCCCTCTGCGGTTTTCGGGGTGAACTCTTTCGAAGCGGTCACTGCCTGCCCATCCTCGTCAACAACAGCCTTATGAGTGGATTTATCCATGAGCGTTGTAACGAGTGTGTATTCTTCGGTCTTTTTAAGGCCTGTGTAGGACACTTCATCCACGATGGTCACGTCATCATCCGCTTGCGCATACTGGCTGTCCGTGGCATCGTCCCGGGCCTGGGTAGAGATCGTGCAGTCAGCATTTTCGATATTCCCCAGATCGACCGTGAAACCGTCCTTGGTGATCACAAGCTGCCCTCGGTACAGCGTCTTCCCTCCATTTGCCTCACATCTCAGCTCTTCGATCGTGTACGTATCATACGGAAGAGCGCCTTTTTCGTCGTCTACCGCTACATTTTCACGATCGCCGTTTAACCCAAACCAGATACCACTGTCGGCCTTGCCACTATTCGTATCCTCCGAGTGTGGAGCATAGTCAGACTCGGAGGAATAATGACCATTTGCGTCTGTCATAAACTCATGGGACTCGCCAGTCGTGTTAGAGGTGATCCTGAAAGGAATGCCTTCCATGGGTTCCTGGGTTTCCTCGTCCAGCTTGGTCATAGAGAAATCTCCTCTCCGGACCTGCTCAGAATACATATATGTGTTGCCCCCAGTCAACATGGCCAAGCTGTCTTGCTGACGGATCTGGGAAACGTAGATGCCTTCGATCTTCTCCTCGCTGCCCTGTGCCTGCAGATAGGCTTCATCCAGCAGATAGCCATCTGGAGCCATAGTTTCTTGGACCGTGATCGTACCAAGGGGCAGGGTCGGGTTTGGATTATTACCTGTAAAATAGAAATCGTCACCTTCGACCAGATAATCCTTTGTCAGACCTGTGATATAACGGGTCGTTCCATCGCTGGTGGTGACTGGTTTCGTCTCGATCACCCAGCTCCTGGTGGGATCATCCGGAAGGTTATCTTCCTCATAGTACCCTGCGTAATAGTTAATGGTGAACTGAGCGCCTGCCAGTGATGCTGCGCCCTGGGTCACCTGGTCGCCTGTCTCCTTATCTATCTTGATCAGCTCGATCACATTAGGGTCATTCACAGGCGTGTCAGATACCCGGACATAGGAAGTCTGGCTCGCGTTGACCGTGACGGTATACACGTTATTGTCTTTGGCATACCCGGGAGGGGCTACGGTTTCTTTTACATAATAAGTACCGGCATCCACCTCGATGGTGTTGGAATTGCCATCCGCTCCAGTCGTAAATGTTGCAACCTGCTGGGAACATCCTGCGTCTTTATAGACTCCGTACTGGGCTCCTGCCAGGGAATAGCACGGGTTTCCGTCCGTCAGCCCAGTATCTGCCGAAGATTTCTGGAGCTGTGCCCATCCCTTTGGTTCATGCTCCAACCATACGATATGCTGCAGGTCATTATAGGCGATATATACTTGATACTCGTCCATGGCTGCGTGTGCGTCCAAGGCCCAGGAGCCATCCACGATCGCCTGGCCATACTGATCGACCATGCGCTTTACACCTGTCTGCATGCTGGGACTCAAGCCTTGCAGGCTTCCACCATAGGCATAGCTCAATGCCGCATGTGCGTAAGCATAACCGTTATTATCCCCTTCATATAAGATGACTCCATATGGATCATGGAAGGGATATCCAGGTGCAATCATAAGAAGGGCCTTGATCAGGTCATTATCCAGCTTTGACACGGTATACTGCCCGCTTGGTGCCGGTTTTTCCGGCTGGACGCAGAAACCGTTGTAAGTTCCTGTCTCTGTCTGTACTCTGAATTCCCTTGTAAACCAGCTGCCATAGCTATGGGAAGCTCCTGGCGTGATCGTACAGATGGACCCCACTGTTGAAAACGGCATGATGCCGCCTTCCATGATCGCCATCCTATCTGTTTCTTCTAATTTACTGTCTTTCCCATAGATGACCGGGCCATCCGGGACCGGTATGTCCGAGGGAAATGCGGGGACTGCGCTCTCATCTTCCACATCCGCGTCATTCACATCTGCAGTTCCCTCGGTCTTCTTCTCGACCTCAGTATCTTCTGATGCCGGATCTTCTTTGAAGCTTCCTGAAACATGCAGATTGGCTGCGGGCATTGTGAAGGAATATTCGGTATCTTCCGTTCCTGTCAGTTCATCTACGACCTGGCCGCCATCATCCGTTAGGACGATCCCGTCCGGGACATAACCGTCCTTTGCAGTGGCGTTCAGGCTTACGCTCTCACCTTCAGCAAATGCCCTTGTTTTCTCTTCGGAACCGGCAAATGCCAAAGTGCCATGTTCGCTGTCATCGATCGTGACAGTGTACACAGTGTCTGACTGTCCGTCAGTATCCGGGCCCGCTGCCATTCCGGTCATGCCCGTCATACCTGACAAACACATGGTCATGGCAAGCACAGCGGCTAGTGCCTTCTTGAGATTTCGTTTCTTCTTCATAATCTCCTATTTTCCTTTCTAAAGATTTGAGTTAACTTACTCAGTAATAGATTGCTAGAAAGGATTGCAGTTTTTCAGCGTGGAAATCAAGGAAGAATGGAGATTTTCGTTAGAATGGGTACTTAGTGATCAGGAGGTTTTGTCTTAATTATGAGATGCTATTATCTGACATAAGGGATAAGATCGACTGAATGTGTGATAAAAAAGGAATTGTATAAGGATAAACTGGTATCAATAAATGGATAAGGATACATCGCAAATATGCAATGCCCCTATATTTCTTTCAGCCAGATAAGATTAAAATGCTAATAAGGCTAAATTGTGGCGCAGGTCCTGTATAATGGATCTGCGCCTTTCTTTTGTCTCCTCTATCTCGTTGCACCGCAGCTAGTGCAGTAGTCATAATCATGGATCTGCGGGGTTTCATAGTGGCCTGCGCCTACGTTTGTCTGAACCTGGACGTTTGAATAACCCCCTCCACACTGAGCACTATGGAGTACAGGATCGTCTGTACAATCTGCTCCACATTTATTGCAAATAGTTCTCCACTCATATACTGGAGTATCGGCGATCCATTGAGGAGTCCCTGGACTGTAATGAGGCACCCAGTTATGGACATGGGCAGGCTGCGGCGCTGTCCCTTGTGAGGGCTGTGTATCTTGAGCTGCCTGTTGCGGGGCCAGATCTCTGGATCTGGGGGGCTGTTCAGGCTGCTGAGATAGCGCTGCCTGCTCAGGCTGATCCACTGTTCCCTCCGGCAGGGCGGTCTCCGGATTTCCTTCAATGGCTAAATTCATTTCTGTATCTTTTAGGCAATCTACAACCTCGACTCCAGATACGTGCATGGCCATTTCCGTACCCGGCACAGGATTTGCCAGATAGATCCCTGTTCCTCCTATTCCGACCACCACACAGACACTGGCCGCCAAAGCCGTTCTGCCTGCTGCTGTATGGAGTATCACTGACTTAAGGCCATTCCAGGTAAGACCTTTAGCAACAACATCCTCCTGGGTCGCGTTTTTTGCTGCATCCGCAACCTTGGACACGCTCTCTGTTAGTGTATTTCCGGCTGTAGTCATCTCTGTACATCCAGGTAATCCGGCAGAAACTTGCTGAAACAAGAGGGCTATCTCCGGCTCTGCAAGCTCTGGAGCAAATAGATCGTCGTAAAGATCCAGTATATACAGGAAGAAAGGTATCGGCGCAAGGCCATAGAGCTTCGTTCCCTGTTTTTCCAGTGCAAGGACCTTCACTTTGATCTTCTCTTTTGCTTTGTGGACACCAAACCGCACAGCAGTGTCAGAAATATGAAGGACCTCGCCGATTTCCTTGGATGTCATCTGGTCTCGCCACAAGAGGATGCAAAGGCGCTGCGTGTCAGGGAGCTCCCCGATCATCTCGTCTATGAGGCGTTTGCATTCCTTTCCATCCATGGCGGCTTCCGGGTTGAATTCAGGCTTATGCTCCGGTACGGTCAGATCAAGAAGTCCTTCGGTCCCTGTCTCTTCTACTGTCTCCCCGTCGATCTGATGTTTTTGGGCGGCCAGCATATTTAGACAGACCGTCCTGCAGACCTGCTTAGACCAGGCCAGGAAGTTTTCGGATGATTCCAGGCTATCAAGCTTTTCATAGATCCTGATATAAGTTTCCTGGAGAGCATCATCCGCGTCATGAGGATTTTTCAGATACTTCACGGCCACTGCTTTCAGGTGAGGCAGGGAGTATTCATATATTATCCGGAAGGCTTCCTGGTCGCCGGATATGGAATTTTGAATGATCTCTTTTGTAATACCATTGCCCATAAGTGAAACCTCCCCCTTGAAAGTCTGTTCTGCTCGTGTTTTAGCTAACTACTCATATTATACATTTCGTGTTACGAAAATACTATGTTTATAGTTAATTTGTTAGTGAAAAAGGAGGCAGCTTAATGCCACCTCCTAATTTCTCGCCGAGTTTTCTGTGTGTTACTATTTTTTCTTTCTGCTGTACCCGAATGCACCACCAGCTGCAACCAGGAGTACAATGCCTATGCCTGCGAAAGCATACATCGTGCGGTTGTCACCAGTCTGTACCGTACCCTTTGGCGGAGTTACCATGGTCACTGTCTGGCCTTCATCATCGATGTCTTCATGGTTTGCGACCTCGATATTCGTATCAGTCGTGTAGATCTTCTCGAATACTACCAGGTCCTTGCCGCCAAGTCCCGTACCGTCAAATGTGAAGTCAAGTGATACGGTTCCTGTCGCCTTATCAGGAGTGAACTCCTTCTCAGCCGTCACTTCCTTGCCGTTGATAAGGAGTGCTTTGCCTGTGGATTTATCCATCAGGGTACCGACTACTTTATAGGTAGTGCCCGGGGTCAGGTTCTTGAATGTTACTTCGTCAGTGATAGTCACATTTTTCTGAGCCGTTACCTGTTTATCACCATCCGCCTTATCGGATGCTCTCGTTCCAATCTCGGGGAAGTAGATCGTCTGGTCCTTATCCTCAATATCAGCGTGGACTGCTACGGTCCGGCCTTCATATGTCACGGTCTCAGACGCAACGATCGTCTTCCCTGCCAGCACGGAACCATCAAAAGTGAAAGTGATATCTACTGTGCCGCTGGGCTTTTCAGGGATGAAGGTTGTTTCAGCCGTTACTTCCTTGCCGTCAATGAGAAGAGCCTCGCCGGTTTCCTTATCCATCAGAACGCCGGATACTTCATACTCTTTCCCGGGGATCAGGTTCTCGTAAGATACATGATCCACGATCGTGACTTCCTTGTCTGCCATTGAGTCGTGGGTTCCGGTCTCTGAGTCTTCTGCCTTAGTGCCGATCTCAGGAACATAAATGGTCTGGCCTTCATCGTCAATATCCTTATGCTCTGCTACGCTTACAGGTTCTTCCTTGCCAATATCCATGAGCAGGTCCTCATAGACCACAAATGTCTTGCCTTCCATGCCTGTGCCGTCAAAGATGAATGTTACTTCTACGGTACCATTTGCCTCTTCCGGAACGAATGTAGTCTTGGCCGTTACCTTCTCTTTATCCTCGGACATCTCTGCCTTCGGAGCTTCGTTTACATGGAGCTCTCCATCCAGGATATAGCCTTCCATGTCTTTCGCATAGGAACCACTCCAGCTGATGAGCTCTTCCGGAATCTCAGTCACATCCTCGGAACCAACGGCGGTATATCCATCATCGCCCTTCACGTAAAAACCAGGTGCTACTGAGTCGTTACCTTCAGCGATGTATACGCTTTCACCCGCCGGGATCGTGACAGCCTGAGCTCCATCAGGGATTTCCGTGACTGCATCCTGGATCGTACCGATGCGTGCTTCAACCACTTCACCAGTCGCTTTGTCGATCAGTTCTCCAGTCATGATGTAGGTCTTGCCAGGGATCAGGTTCTCATATTCTACCGTGTCAACGATCGTGATCTGGCCATCCGCATAAGAATTTTGGATGCCGGTCTCATCATCGAGCGCCATGGTCCCGATCTTCGGGATATAGGATGTCTGCTCCTCGCTGTTGATATCCGTATGCACGGCATAGGTCTTATCACCTCGTGACAGCTCTTCGAATACGACGATCGTCTGTCCTGCCAGGTTGCTTCCATCGAATTTGAATTCTACCTCTACTATGCCGTCACTGGTTTCCGGGGTAAAGGTCGTCTCAGCCGTTACTAGATCGCCGTTCGCATCTTTTATAGGTTCGCCTGTTTCCTTGTCCATGAGCGTACCCTCAAGGACAAACTTTTTACCAATCGGAAGGTTATGATACTCCACGGTATCCTTCAGGACAATTTCTTTGTCAGCTTTTGTCACATTTGTCTCTGTCTCGCTGTCGATCGCTTTTGTCCCGATCTCGGGGAAGTGGATCGTTTGTCCATCGTCATTGATATCACGGTGTGATGTTACCAGTTCGGATCCAAGGTACAGATCCTCAAATACGACAACATCAGTTCCAGCAAGGTCTGTCGCGTCAAATGTGAATTCCACCTCTTCCGTTCCCTCTGCCGTCTTGGGGGTAAAGGTGATCTCTGATGTGATCGGGTTTCCATCCTTGTCAAGGACAGCGGAGTTGGTTCCCTTGTTCATGATCGTTCCGACCAGTCTGTATTCCTCGCCGCGGTCAAGACCCACGTAGGAAACTTCATCGATGATCGTGACTTCCTCATCTGCCAAAGAGTAATGGTTACCGGACTCTTCATCCTTGGCTGTTGTCTGGATGAACAGGTCCGGGTTCTCAATGGTACCCATGTCAATCGTGAAGCCTTCACGGGATACTGTCAATGTTCCCTTAAAGAGGTTCTTATCCGCGTTAGCCTCACACTCCAGCTCTTCTATGGTATAGGTGTCATACGGAAGAGCCCCATACTCATCATTTACCTCAACATTCTCACCGTCAGCGTTGAGACCAAACCACAGGCCGCTTGTTGCCTTGCCGCCGTTGGTATCCTGGGTATGCGGGTTAAAGGAGGATGCGGAGCTGTAATAGCCGTTTTCATCCGTCATGATCTTATGCGTTTCACCGGTAGTATTAGAGGTGATCTCGAACGGGATATTGGCCATAGCCTCTTTATTCTCTTCATCCTTCTTCGTAAACTCAAAGTCGCCACGGATCACGCGGTCACTCATGGAGTATTCGTTGCCTCCCTGAAGCCTTGCCATGTCTCCCTGCTGACGTATCTGGGCTACATATACGCCCTCGATTATTTCTTCACTTCCATCAGCCTGTAGATATGCTCCATCAAGATTGTACCCGTTGGGGGCTTTAGTCTCTTCGATTGTGACAGTTCCTAATGGTAATACTGGATTGTTGTTCCCTACATAATAGAACTCGTCACCAGAGACTTTATACTCGTTAGCTAGGCCTGTAATGTAATGGATCGACCCATCATTATAGGTAGCTGCCTTAGTCTCGATTACCCACGTTCTTGTCGGCTCCTCGGGAAGTGTATCCTTATCATAGTACCCAGCATAGAAATTGATCGTGAACTGGGCTCCTGCAAGTGATGCCGCCCCCTGCGTGGTCATGTCGCCTGTCTCCTGATCGATCTTGATGATCTCAATGGCCGCCGGGTCATTGGTAGGCTGGTCAGATACCTTCAGCACTGATGTCTGGTTGGACTGAACATTGATCGTATAGGTATTGCCATCAGTCGCATATCCGGTGGGGGCCTTTGTTTCCTTTACATAATACGTGCCAGCATCAAGCTCTACAGTATTGGAGTTGCCAGCGGCATCCGTAGTAAGTGTAGCGACCTGATTGGCGCATGCACTGTCACTATACACGCCATACTGTGCGCCCTCCAGCGTGTAACATCCGTTTCCATCCGTGATGGATGTGTTTGCAGAGGATTTCTGGAGCTGGGCAAAGCCAGTCGGTGATTCCTCACACCATACGATGTCCTGCAGCCCATTAATGGCAATATAGCAAGTATATTTGCTTAAGTCATCCACGCCATAACCGGATCCATAACCATTCCCGGTATTATTAGCCACGTTCTGTACAAGCTGGACCATATTCCTGATGCCCTGCGAATAGGAACTGGACAGGCCGGTCAGGTCGCCCGTATAGATATAGGCAATGGCTGCATGTGCGTTCTGGTACCGGTTTCCATCAACAACGGAAGGATTTTCGTCATAATAAATGCTTCCATGCGGGAACCCGTCTATTTTCCCGTCCAGGGGGCCGCCAGGCGCACACAGGATCGCTGTCCTGAGAAGCGGGTTGTTGTCGATCTCATAGGCTGTCAGAGTCCCGGTTCCCGGGGAGTTAACATTCGGCTCGGCACAATACGCCGTCTGGCCATCAGCGGTAAACCGATGCGTGAACCAGCCTCCGTAGTTGATCTGCTCTCCTTCCACGATATACGCTGTCTTGTCGGGCTGCCCGTTGGAAAGAGAGAAGGTCTGGATCGGGCTGAAATCCGTAGAGGAGGATTCGTATGTCCCGATATTTTCTTCCGCCTGCTCCGTCAGCTTCTCCAGCTCCTTTTCTGAAAACATACTCATATCAAACTGTGGAGCATTCTCATCTGAAACCTCCTGGTCAGCAATCTTGTTATCAGATGTTTTTTCAGCAAACGCAGGCGTGACCTTCAGATTTGCCGCGGGCATGTTAAAGGAGAACTCGGTATCATCCGTACCCATGATCTCGTCAACTGCCTGTCCGTCTTCATCCGTGATCGTGATGCCATTCGGGACATACCCCTCATTGGCGGCCACGGTCAATTCCACCTTGTCTCCCTCAGAGAAGTCCATGACCCTGTCATCATTGTCTCTGAATGACAGCGTTCCATATTCGCTGTCTTCCAGCGTGACAGAGTAAATTGTCTCCTCTTTGGGCCCACTGTCCGCGGCAACACCCGTGATACCACAGGACAGGCACATCGTCATCGCGAGTACCGCAGCCAGTGCTTTCTTGAGATTTCGTTTCTTCACCATAATCTCATACCTCATCCTTTCTAAAGATTTGTGAGTTTTTCTGCTCAGTAATAGATTGATTAAAAAGGTTGAGATTTTAGGACAGCACGATCTTATGCAGGGTTAAGAAGTCCTTGATGTTGTCCAAATAAAATAAATATCATATGCTCCTTGACAGAGTTCGAGTATGTAGATACAATTAAAGTACAGAATATTGTACGCTAGGAGGTGCTCATTATGCTCGCGACGAACTATACACATCTGAGAGAAAACATGAAGTCCTGCATGGATAAGATTACGGATGATTGTGAGACCATGATCATTACACGGAAAAATAACAAAAATGTTGTCATGATGTCTGAGGAAGCTTACAACAATCTAATGGAGAACCTTTATGTGACTGGAAGCAGAGCTAATTACGATTGGTTGATGGAATCCAAATCACAATTAGAAAAAGGCAACTATTCTGCTCACACTCTTAGTGAGGTGGCTGATAATGAATAAGGTTTTTACAGACAATGGATGGTCAGATTATGTGTATTGGGAGACCGAAGACCGAAAAACACTTAAAAAAATCAACAGCTTGCTGGAAGACATTGACAGGAACGGGAATACTGGCATAGGCAAACCGGAGCCCTTACGGGGAAATCTGTCTGGTTTCTGGAGCCGGAGGATTAACGAGAAAGACAGGCTGATCTATAAGATAGAGGATGATACGATTCAGATCCTGTCATGCAGATACCACTATTAGGCACAGTTATAATCAGCAAAAAGGCACCACCTGTTTTGGTAGTGCCTTTTAGATTATTTTAACAGATCAACAGCGTACAGGGATGCCCCTGTTTCGTTATACATATAGTACCGGATCATATGCCGGCACTGGTATGGACCTTTTGACCGTTTCCCGATGGAGAAACCGTATGGCCTTTCCGACTCTGACAGATACCCTATGAGAGTTCCGTCTGGCAAATGATAGAAATGATCCTTTTCTTCCATTTCCCGGCAGAGCCTTCTGAAACTCTCGCAATCAGTCTTTCCTATCTTTAGGACTTGCGGCTGCTTGATCTTTTCCGCAGCATATACCACAGGGTTGATGTCCGTATACAGATTGCAACCAAACCGCAAATCGCTGTTGAGCAAATAGATTTGACTGACTAATTCGTGGTCCATATGTGGCAGACAGAAGGAATACATCCCTTCTTTCTTTAACCTTTCTATGTGCTCATCCATCCTTTTGGGATGCAGCGTATCATACAGAGGGATGTAGGGAATGCTGATCCATGTCTGTTCATACAGCAAACGCTTTTCATGCTGGCACACCGCCTCACGTTGCAACCGCTGGAATTCCGCTCCAGAGCAGTCATGAAGACGAAAAACCGTTCCATCCCTCTCAACTTTAACCCCGCGCTCCAACAAGAGTTTTTCTAAGTCCTTCTCCATACCAATATAGGCGTTATTATACAATTTTAAATCTTTAACTATTTCCATTCTTATCCTCCCTAGATCAATGAAATGCTTTCTGTAAAATTTGTCATCTGCATGTTGACTTTAATTTCGATCCTTCTCTTTTTATTCGAACATTCCTTTCCTCCCTCCGTCACTCATTAGTCTTAATTAGAGTGTGCTATTTGTGACGGATAATAATATGGGCAAAGCCTAAAAAAGAACCGCTCTCGGCGATTCCTTTCCTTAGCACTTTCTTAGTATTGAGCGATCTTGGTTGCACTTGGCTTGCTGACATCCACAAAATAGTCAGCTGGAAACTGAACAACTACTATTTGAGAGTCTTTCTCGACTTCTACTGTTATGTCTGACACTTTCTTTGTCACGCCCTGTACTTCTGAGCGCGCTCCAGTCACAAGATAGTATTCTCCTTTTTTTAGCCCTTCCGTCTCCTCTACGTCATCCCGCAGCCTCACGACCTGCTCTTTCCGCAGATCAACAAGTTTTCCGTTAATGACGACCATATTCTCGACGATCTCAAGAGCATCTTCTTCCGACCTGTCTACGGCAATCCTAGAGGAATTGTCCTCTTTCTCCTTAATATCCCTACTTAGTGCATTGTATGTCTTCAGAGAAAGGCAACCTGAAATGACCAAGGCCACCATACAGATAGTTGTTAACACAAGGTTGATCTTTATTAAATTCTTTTTTATCACGACGTTTCCCCCTTCCAAAATCTAATTTACGTCTTTTGAATGTGGCAGAGGGGAGCCTTGCGGCCCCCTCCTCCACTCTGAACCTATGATCTACCGTGTCGCACCGCAGCCAGTGCAGTAGTCATAGTCGTGGACGTTCTGGATGTTTGACACCCAGTGCTGGCTCTGCTCATAGTGTCCAGCGCCTACATTTGTCTGAACCTGGACGTTTGAATAACCCCCTCCACACTGGGCACTGTGGAGTACAGGATTGTCTGTACAATCTGCTCCACATTTATTGCAAATAGTCCTCCACTCATAAACTGGTGCATCCGCCACCCATGTATTAGTCGTCTCATAGTGTCCATTGTCCACCTGAGAATAATGCGCTACCCAGTTGTGGGTATGGGCGGGCTGCTGAGGCTGGGAAGGCTGGGTTGTCTGTCCGCCGGAAGACCCGGAGCCACCCGTGCTGCCGCCAGAAGGCTGTGTGGAACCTGTATTGCCGTTGGGCTTGCTGGAAGAGTCGGAACTACCGCTATTTCCAGAATTGCCCTTGTTGCTTTCGTCTCCGGCCGATGCCACTTTGTCTTCCTCGCCTTTGGCGCTGTCAGGTGTCTCAGTCTTGTCTTCTACTTCCGTGCCGTCCGTCTTGGGGACCGTTTCATTTCCGTCAGTCCAGACCACTTCGCCCTTATCTGCCAGGTCTTCTGCTGTTTCCTTGTCTACAACCTCAATCTCCTTGTCGATCTCTACATCCTCAATGCCGTCATTTTTCTGGTCATCAGAAGCAGCCTCTTTATCATCCTCTGTCTTGCCATCTGTATCCGTCTGGTCATCTCTTGTTGCATCCTGGTCTGTGCCAGTCTCGTATTTTCCGGTATCCTCCTTGCTATCCTCCGTTTCATCTTTGGACTCCTCTTTCTGGCTGTCACCCTGGGATGTTTCCGGGTCTTTCTTGTCCTGTTCCGCAGTGTCCTTCTTGTCGTCATCCTTCTTGTTGCTTGTATCTTCCTCGGATGTGTCCTGGTCTGTCGCAGTGCTGCTTCCGGACTGATCCGTAGTGTCGTCTTTAGCCTCGTCTTTCTGCTCCTCCTTGGATGTATCCTTGGAGTCGTCCTTTGTGGCGTCCTCGGTCTGGTCCTTGGTGTCATCTTTCTGTTCTTCTTTAGAGGCGTTGCCTTTCTCGGTCTCTACATTCTTGTTGTCGTCTTTTGTCGTGTCTATTTCTGAGTCACTCTTGGTGTTGTCCTTATTGCTGGTGTCTTTGGAGTCATCCTGGGTTGCCGTTTTCTTATCGGTCGTATCTTTGTCTGCACCAGTCTCCTCTTTTGCTTTTTCCTTTGCCTGCTCCTCCTGGTATTCTTTCAGGGCCTCTACATCGACGCTGACAGTGTAAGTTGTCGTATAGGTTCCCTTCTTCCCCAGGTTCACCTTTTTACTGTCAGCCTTCACTCCCTTGATGATGTCCTTATTGTACTCAACTCCGTGCAGGTAGTCAATGTCTTTGGCCTTTTCCAAGATATAGTGATCCTCCAGACCTGTGATCACTCCTTCAAGGTCTTTCTCTGTTAGTTTGTGAGAAGTTACCTTGGCGGACTCTGTCTTTACAGAGGCATCATCCTTCTGTGTACACCCTGTTACCGGTACTGCCAGCAGGGAAGCAGTTATCACGACTGCTAATGTTTTGATCATGGTACGTCTCTTCATAATTGATTTCCTCCTTTTTCTTGCCCTACCATGGGCTTTGCTTTGATCCTCCCAAAATTCTCTGAATTACAGTTTCACCAATAGAGTGATCGGAATTTTTCTGGGGACCATTTTTTGCACTATCTTTTTTGGAACTCCACAGAAGCCTTGTTTTCTTGGGTTCTACTATATAGACAGGATGAAAAAAAGAAATGTTAGCTTGAAAAGATTATTTATTCATTTATGTTCTGCAGAAATATCCAGCAATTAGGATAATATATGAGTGCTTAAGGGATATTTATCCTCTATATTATGGAATGTTATCCACTATAAGGGGAAAAATATCTGATATATATGTAGAGCCCGTCCGTATAGATAGTCAAAATCATCCATAACCCGTTTTAATCAGAGAGCCAAAATATTTGTCAGAATTGCTTTGATTATGTCGTATAAGCTTCCTTCGTCCCTAACCCTCTTCCACTTTAAAAGACGTCACGATCACCACCAAAAACGTCAAAACCGATGTGACGCAAATTATACCCTTTTTGCACGCTGAGTGACGCTAGATATATTCTCGATGACACAAAAGACATATTATTGAGCTGATACATACGTGTTTTGATGAAATACGGGTATTTTGGCCTTAATACACCATATATCCCCCTAAAGAGCGACGTCTTTTAAAAGACGTACAGCGAGCGACAAAAGACATCATAACATCACATATTATATGATTAATTGTTCGTTTGAATTATGTGAAATAGATTGACAAGATAAAAGACAGCATATAGAATAACATAAGGAGGTGAATCATCCCATCGTAGATAACCCAGGCAACCCTGATTTGCAATGAAGGTGCCTGGGGACTTATTTTCCAGGGTTTTTTAAAAAATAAAAAAAGAGAAGAGCTTCCTTCCGATGTCTCTTCTCCTCTTCATCAAGCCGAAAAATCTGCCCGCCGTACCGGACTTTCCGGCCTATTCCGCCAACGAGCCTGCGGAAAACAAGGTGTTCATAAAATAATCCCACTCAAGTTATACATATGTTAATACAACATAATTTTTTTGTCAAGTATTTTTCCCATATTCTGCTGATTTTCCGCTGATTTCCGCATATTTTACTCTCATTTTCTTCACTTTGCAGCATTCTTTTGCAACGGCTGATCAGAAAGTTCCATATTTTGTCTCAACAAACGGCGGATGTATTTGCGTGACTTTTCATTTTCTTCAGTCTGATAGCCAGTCCTGTCAACCCACATGAGGAAAAATATGTACTTTTGGAGCTCCGGCTCGATCTCACTTCTCAATTCCCCTAAATTTGGTGCATAATCGTTTGCTTTGTCCGGCATAGTGTCAAAGACTTCGTTGTATTTGTCATAATCATCATAGCTCATCAAGAATGTTTTCATTATCCAGTACCTCCTCTTCTTTTTTATATTATGTAAGAAAACAATCTCATTTCTGAATTTTCCACAAAATGGCGGGCAAGAATGCCCGCCATTCACCTTATTCTTCACCACGGTTTCTAAAATTGCTGTACCAGGAGCTATTTGATGAACCATACCCTACATCCATATTGTCCATCATTTCTTCCGCTTTCTCCTGTGATTTTTCCTGTGCAGATTTATCCTCTTCTTTCTCATACTTATCACCTAAGAGATAAGATTCAGCAGCATCCGCAAATTCCAGGAAGGATCTGTCGTTCTTGGCTTCAAGGTCATGCCTGACATCAGCTCTTTTCTCATTAAGCCAAGTCTGGCGGTCCGAATATTCGGAATTAATCGTTGATTTGTTTCCATCCGAATAAACAGATAACAGGTTTCTGAGATCCTCACTGGAAGCCAGTGACGGCGTACTAAGCCCGCTGTTTGCTTTCTCGAAAATATCTCCAATGCTGATATTGGTCTTTGCTGTTGAAAAAGCACTTCCCGACATAACAGAACTGTACGCCTGGTTTATCGCGTCCTGGCCGGCTGAAAGCATAGAGCTTACAGAGAACCCCTCCGGGATAGTCGGCTCTTTCAATTGAACATCCTGCACAATATTCCCGTACTCTTCATTAAATAGAGACATACACCCTTGTCCCATGCCAGACAGATCCGCACCAATATATTGTTCTTCCATATCAGCCGCGAGACAAGCGTACTGCATGTTAAGGAGTCCCATATCTAATATATCGTCAGATCGTCCTTCCATAGCCGAGATTTCAAAAGCAGGGTCTTCCGAAAGCTCTTTTCCTCCGCTCTCGCTGAGGAGCTCAGAAAATGTGAAAGTTTCGCCGGACTCCAGTTTGTCTCGCATGTTTGAAAATAAGATATCCAAGTCAGCTCCAAGGAGATTTAAGGGCTCCTCTTTCGAAACTACATCCTTCTCGGAAGTATTTTCCTCTGATCTGTCATCTCTGACAGTCACCTCCTGTCCCTCTTTTTTGGCTTCATCGCTCTTGTTCTCTAATTCACTCATTGTCTCCTCTGCCTGCACTGTGGATGGATAGGTTGCAAGGCACAAAGATATCCCTAAAAAGCAAAGTATTTTATTGTACCTCATGATAAGTTCCTCCTTTCGTATATTAGAATGATTTTTTTTGTCGTTGATAACTGTTGCGTAATAAATCCAAAAAAAGAAGCCCTTGTCTCATACTAAAGTCGTAGGATTTTCAGGATCAAATACAAATCACACGAATTCTGTCATTCTACTAATATCAAAAAAGAAGCAGCGAGGTGTAAAAATTGAAAATTGGATTAATCGTAGAGTATGAAGACATTATGCTTGGGAACCGCCGTGACTTTTCCAGTGCCTACGTCAATAGGCAGACGCTCCAGAGGGACTGCATCGATCTTCTGAAGTATGTGTTCGAGGATCTGCTACACTGGACGCCTTCTATGATTATGGACTTTACGACAAAAGAACTGCTTGATCAGCTCCATTTAACTCGGATTATCAGGCGCCTAGAATTCCCTCCGGAAATTGATCCCGAGAAGGACCTTTTTTATTTGCCCGTACTCATGTATCCGGACAAGCTTGGTGTATCAAAGAGGGATCTGGTCCTTCGTGTCTACCAAAAACTTCTAGCAGGAAAACTTTCTAAGTACCCCAAAAACTTTTTCCTGAATAAGGACGGTGATATAAACGCATGCATCTGCCTACAGTACGCGATCAACACTGACTTGCAGCTGGAGTCAATTGAAGACTTGTATGCATATTTCTCAGATAAATCGAAATGTTCCAAATTTCTCCATGAGCATAAGCTGTATAACGCATGCAGGGAAATCTATGAATATCCTATAGATTTCTTACACGACTCATTACCTACTGAGCAGCAGGAAGAACTCTTATACCGGTACTATCGCTTCAAGACCGTATTCGAAGACACCAAAAAGGCAAGGAGGGAGAAAGCGTGCGGATAAAGATCAATGGAGAGGAATTAAGACTGCCTATAGGAGAAGTAAGAGCGTGCAAGCGGATCATGTCCAAGTTCTTTATGGATATGAAGAGGTGGACAGACAAACACCGACGTCCGACCTATTACTTTACTCTGCTGGTAGTCACCCATGTTATGACTCAGAAACTCCTGGATGAATTTGACCCGAAAGCACTTGCCAACGTCATGAACAGCTTTGCATCCCTCACCCAAACAAATAACGAAACAGAGTAAGAGAGCCATACGGCTCTTTCAGACTGAAGACAAAGGTGGTGCTGGAGCCCTAGCTCCAGTACCACCTTTGTCTTCAGTCTGAAGCGGAACCTGGTTTCGCTTTTCGCGTATTATTCTACAGATTTGATTGCCCCATCTATTATTTCATATGTTTGGTCGGCAGTAGCTGCAATGCTATTTGAATGAGTTACTACAATAACGCATTTTGACTTTTTATGTGCTTGTTCGCACAATAAATGAACTATTTCGTTCGATGTTTTTTCGTCAAGGTTTCCTGTCGGCTCATCAGCCAAAATAATGGGAGTTTCAGCAGCGATTGCTCTTGCGATTGCTACTCTTTGTTGTTGCCCCCCTGACAATTTTAATACGTTTCTTTTCGCTTCATCTTCTGAAATCCCTACTTCTTGTAAAAAAGGTAATGGAGAAGATTTGGCTGTAAGCATGACATTTTCCAGCGAAGTCATATAATTAATTAAGTTATAATTTTGAAATACAAAAGACACACATTCTTTCCTGTATTTTTCATATCCTATTTTATTTATATTGCTTCCCCTATAAAGTATAGATCCTTCCCTGGGCATATCAAGTCCACCTAACAAAGACATTAATGTGGTCTTCCCTGATCCCGAGGCTCCGGTAATAGCATATATTTTTCCTGTACAAAAATTTAAGTTAATATTATCTAAGATACGCTTTGAGCTATTATACCAGTAGCTTACATTTTGGAGTTCCAATATTTTTTCATTATTCATGTTCGTGTCCTCCGTTAAGAATCCTTGCTTAAAATCTGCTTAGGGCTAAATCGTACTATGCAAATGTGTGATGTTAGCATTGCCATTAATATAATAAACAGTCCAACTGCACCAGAAAACCATACTCCTGCTGGAGTCAGATAAAACTGGATATTTGGTAAAATGATGTTTATTACTATACACAAAATAATTATAGAAATTGAGGCTGCAATCCAGGATAAAGAATACAAAATTAAACTTTCTATAAAGTGCTGTAGAATAATGTGCGTTTTTTTTACGCCTAATGACATAAAAATAGCTATTTCTGATCTCCTATCCCTTAAATGGATCTGCATTACTCCGAACAATATTAACATACCAGCTAATCCTAAAATCCATAGATATATGCGTATTAGTCTCGCCATACTCTGTAGTTGCTCTTCTGATTGTTCGTATCTATAGTTCATGGTGTTAACTTCTCTATTTTCGAAGGCAGCTTCCTCAGAAAGTTTTTGAATAGTTTGGTTTACTTTCTGTGGAGAGTCAAGGAAAAATTGTACCCCACCTGTATATGTATTTCTCTTATTACCCTCTAAATAGGAAGCAATCTCCTTACCGGTATTGTTATCGATAAAGATATAATTATCTTCAATATTACATTCAGCAGTGTCTGCCTTTACTTCTTGCTTATGGTTGCTTTTGTAGATACCTTTGATTGTGAAGGTATACGTTTTTCCTTCGGCTTCACTATCAAATAAGGAAAGTCTGCTTTCAACTATATTTGCAGTTATTGTATCGCCTATAGTATAATTATTAAGAGTGGCCAGTGTATCAGATATGAGTGCTACCATAGTGTCTGTTTCTTTTATATGTTCCCCTTCTATGAGTTCCCTGTTTTTATTTTGGAAATCCTCATAGTCTTTACTCTGAGTGTTGCTTATAAAGCGGCTCATATATTCTTCGGTATTTCCTGTTCCCGAAAATCTTCCTGGGATCAATGACGTATTCGGTACACTTAAATATAATTCAATTATGGCATTAAATCTTATGATATTATTATCTTCCATAATCTGTTCAATATAGTTATCATCTATCCTATATGCAGCATCAACTGAATAAACACTGAAATATCCTTCCATCCCTTTATATATTTCTTCTATGTTTTTTTGAATGCCGCTATTTACTGCTATCCCACCTAAAAATAAAAACATTAGTAAATACATAATAAAGAATAGTAAAAAGGATTTTTTCTTCAACCTTTTTAAGTATAGAGTTGCTCTTTGCATTATGCCTATGTTGTGATTGTTATTATTGCTTTTCCCAACATTTTTCATAATCCGTCCTCCCTACTTCTAACGGTAGTGTCCAAAACTACCATGCTTTTTATTGGTTAAAGTTACGTTTTACCTTG
>NZ_CAUGIN010000016.1:0-73744 GCF_959599685.1 Lachnoclostridium phocaeense | reverse complement strand
GAGGAAGTACTCCGAAAGCGTCTGCGGACAGGAAGATTACGTTCTTAGCTGCCGGAGCTGCGGAAACCGGACGAACGATCTTCTCAATGTGATCGATTGGGTAGGACACACGTGTATTCTCTGTCACGCTCTTGTCTGTAAAGTCGATCTTTCCGTCTGCATCCAGTGTCACGTTCTCAAGAAGAGCGTTTCTCTTGATAGCATTGTAGATATCCGGCTCGGAGTCTTTGTCCAGGTCTATAACTTTTGCGTAGCATCCGCCCTCGAAGTTGAACACGCCGTTGTCATCCCAGCCGTGCTCGTCGTCACCGATGAGAAGTCTCTTGGGATCTGTGGACAGTGTTGTCTTACCTGTTCCGGAAAGTCCGAAGAAGATAGCTGTGTTCTCGCCGTTCATATCTGTGTTTGCAGAGCAGTGCATGGAAGCGATGCCCTTCAGCGGCAGATAGTAGTTCATCATGGAGAACATACCTTTCTTCATCTCTCCGCCGTACCATGTATTTACAATTACCTGCTCGCGGCTTGTGATATTGAACATAACAGCTGTCTCTGATCCCAGTCCCAGCTCTTTGTAGTTCTCAACTTTTGCCTTGGAAGCATTGTAAACTACGAAATCCGGCTCAAAGTTCTCCAGCTCCTCTGCTGTGGGGCGGATGAACATATTTGTAACGAAGTGAGCCTGCCATGCCACTTCCATGATGAAACGGATTGCCATACGTGTGTCTTTATTGGCACCGCAGAACGCGTCTACAACGAAAAGTCTCTTTCCTGAGAGCTCGTTCTTTGCAATCTCTTTCACTGCATCCCATGCTTCCTGTGTAGCAGGATGGTTGTCATTCTTGTACTCGTCTGAAGTCCACCATACAGTGTCCTTGGAGTTCTCGTCCATAACAATGTATTTGTCTTTAGGAGAACGGCCTGTGTAGATACCAGTCATAACGTTGACTGCACCCAGCTCGCTGACCTGGCCTTTGTCGAAACCTTCCAGGTTCGGGTTTGTCTCCTCTTCAAACAGCATTTCAAAGGAAGGATTGTGAACAATTTCTGTTGTTCCGGTGATACCGTACTTAGTTAAATCGATATTTGCCATGTTACGCTCAACCTCTTTCTTTCTATAGTATATAGCTGCCTGTGATCCGGCAGCCCCGATATGCCAACATTATACAGGAAACGGTATAAAAAATCAACCACTAAATGTTAAGAGAGTAACAAAGACATGAATTTTTTTATTCCAAATCTTTTATTTTTTCGTTTTTTTTCGAAAAACAATGCCCAGTTCCAATAAAAAATGCAGGATTTTTGTTTTAATCCTGCATTTTTACGCCCTTCAAAAGAAGTTTCTCCTCCTTTATCCGCGTCTTGTATTCTTCATTTTTTCCACAAATCCACCATCTCTGTCCGTCCTGTGCCGCTCCCGTCGGATATTCACCCGGCCGCCTGGCAAAAAACTGCTGCACATTTTTGCGCATTTTCAGCAGGATAAAAGAAATTCTCCGCCCGCCAGAATAATGGCAGCCGTCTCCCGGGAGGACTTTTTTGGCATCCGTGCTCTCTTTTTTATAACATCAGAACCTGCCAAATGTCAGACTTTTCAGAAGTATGTATTGTTGGCTTTCTTTGTCCGGACTGCAAACCACACAAGAGCCACCATGGCAAGCACGATCACTGCAAAAATCGGTATTGGTATAGCGACCGCATAGGTGTTGATAAACTCCATCACGCCGTAGGCAACAAGGAGAACGCCCACCAGAAGAAGCTGGGTGGAAGTCATCTTAATGTAGGCCTCCACGTCTTTGCACTTCTTTGGATCTTCATCTTTGGGGAGCATGATCCCCTTGGGGATCTGACGTTTTCTGATCATCAGCATGTACCCGTAAATACAGTAGATGCCTGCGCCTACCCCCACAATACCGAAAAAACTTCCCATACCGTTCATATCTGTCCGCCTTTCCCTTCTATTTCTGTCCGTCCTGGCCGCTGCAGGACGCCCCAGGATCCCGCCTTATCACAGGCCAAGGATTTCCTCTACAGTCTCCTGCATCCTGTCTGCATCGCACTCGCGGCTGTGACGCACCTGGGCGTCCAGGATCTCCCGGATGGCCCCGGGCATCTCCACACCGGAGATCTGCTCCAGATCGGGAAGCAGTTCCAGCTCCTCTTTCTGGCCGTATTTCTTTTCATCGATTGCTGTGAGAACACTCTTCACAAATTTGTAGGGGCTTGCCGTGGAAGCCACCAGGCATTTTGTGGTGTCGCCGGTGTCTTTCTTGTACTGCTCGCACACGTGGGCCGCCACTGCTGTATGGGTGTCCATGACATACCCTGCTTTTTCGTAAGTCTTTCTGATCATATCAGCCGTCTCCGCTTCTGTAGCGTATCCTGCCGCGAAATCAGAAAGCTGCTCCCTCATGGCATCGGTGATGGTGTATTTTCCTTCCGTCTGAAGCTGCCCCATGAGATCCGCATCCACTTCGCCGTCCCGGCCGCAGATCTGGTAGATCAGACGCTCCAGATTACTGGAGACAAGAATATCCATGGAGGGAGATGTGGTCAGCATGAACTCCCGGTTCTTATCGTAGGTTCCAGTCTGGAAGAAGTCAAAGAGCACCTTGTTCTCATTGGAGGCACAGATCAGTTTCCCTACAGGCAGCCCCATGTGCTTTGCGTAGCAGGCCGCCAGTATGTTGCCGAAATTGCCGGTGGGAACCGTGATATTGATCTTCTCTCCCTCCTGGATCTCCCCGTTCTCGAGAAGTTTGCCGTAGGCATACACATAGTACACGATCTGGGGTACCAGGCGTCCGATATTGATGGAATTTGCGGAGGAGAACTGATAGCCCTCTGCCGCCAGCTTCTCTGCCAGCTCCCTGTTTCCAAAAAGCTCCTTCACCCCGCTCTGGGCGTTGTCAAAGTTGCCGTGAATAGCCACCACGTCCACATTATTTCCCTTCTGGGTCACCATCTGCAGCTCCTGCACCCGGCTTACGCCTCCCTTGGGATAGAAGACGATGATCCGTGTGCCCTCCACATCCGCAAATCCGGCCATGGCCGCCTTTCCTGTATCCCCGGAAGTGGCTGTAAGGATGACGATCTCCTTATCCACACCGTTTTTCTTTGCCGCCGTTGTCATGAGGTGGGGCAGAATGGACAGAGCCATATCCTTGAAAGCGATAGTCGCGCCGTGGAACAGCTCCAGGTAGTAGGTGTCGTCCACCCTGGAGATAGGGGCGATGTCCTCTGTGTCAAACTTGCTGTCATAGGCCCTGGCGATACAGCTCCTAAGCTCTTCCTCCGTGTAATCCGTAAGGAATTCCTTCATCACCACATAGGCCGTCTCCTGATAGGTCATGCCTTTCAGTTCCCCCAGAGACACCGGCAGCGCCGGGATCTTTTCCGGGACAAAAAGGCCTCCGTCCCCGGCCAGTCCCTGCAGAACCGCCTGGGAGGCTGTTGCCCTGATCTTCGGGTTTCTCGTGCTCATGTACTGTAAATTCATGTTCTTCACCTTTCTACCTCTTCCACTCTAAAGAAAAGGATTGCTTTATGCTTCTTTCCTGCTTCGGAGCAGGATAAACAGAACCGCGCTCACTGCCATCAGTATAGGATAGTAGAGATACGGGACGATATCGTAAGGCGTCAGCGCCGTCAGAGAGGCCGCCGAGAGAAGCTGCGCTCCGTAGGGGATCAGTCCCTGTCCGACGGAGGTAAATATATCCAGCAGGGAAGCAGACCTTCTGGGAGAGACGCCGTACTCCTCACTGATTTCTTTGGCAATGGGACCTGCCATAACAATGGCCACCGTGTTGTTGGCCGTGCAGGCATCCACCAGAAGGGCCAGCCCGGCAATGCCAAGCTCTGCCCCCTTCTCCCCCTTTATCCTCTTGTGAATCCACTGAAGGATAAACTGAATACCGCCGTACTCTTTTACAAGAGAGACAATGCAGGCCACGATGATGGAGATGACCGTGATGTCATACATGCCCATGACACCGCTGATCTCCTGCCCATTGATGGTGGTATTGCCGCCAATGGCCAGGAAAATCTGATTCCAGGCAAGGCTTCCTGTGGCGATACCTACGATCAGTGACAGGATCGTGCCACCGATCAGCACCACGAAAACATTAATGCCTATGAGTGCCCCCACCAGAACCAGTACGTAGGGAACCACTCTCCAGATGTTGAAGGTAAGGTCCCCCATCTCTGCTGTGCCGCCGTCTCTTGTGATAAACAGGAAAACAATGATCGTAAGGATGGCCGCCGGGAGCACAATGAGAAAATTCTCCCGGAACTTGTCCTTCATCTCACACCCCTGGGTCTTCACTGCCGCGATGGTGGTGTCTGAGATCATGGACAGGTTATCTCCGAACATGGCGCCGCAGACTACCGCGCCAATGCAGACAGCCATGGCAAATCCCGTCTTCTCACTGATTCCCACGGCGATAGGCGCCAGGGCCGCGATGGTCCCCATGGATGTACCCATGGACACGGAGATAAAACAGCCGATGACAAAAAGTCCTGCCACTGCCACACTGGGAGGCAGTATGGAGAGTCCCAGGTTAACCGTGCTCTCCACGCCCCCCGCCGCCGTTACGGCACCGGAAAATCCTCCTGCACACAGGAAGATCAGACTCATGGTAATAATGTTGTCGTCTCCCACGCCTTTCGCAATAATGTGGATCTTCTCATCAAAGCTGACTGACCGGTTCTGCAGAAAAGCCACACACAGGGCAATAAGAAATGCCACGATGGTAGGCATGGAATAAAAATCCCCCGTCACAATGCCCGAGCCAAGAAAGATTACAAGGAATACTACGATTGGCAAAAGGGCTGACGCTCTTCCTTTCTTTTCCATAACAATAATGATCCTTCTGTAAATTAGTTATTATTATTTGTATAGTTCACAAGGCCTCCTGCCGCGATGAGCTTCTGCATGAATTCCGGGAAAGCCTGTCCCTGGAACTGGGTCCCTTTTGTCCGGTTGTAAATGGTACCGCTGTCAAAATCCACTTCCACCTCATCCCCTGCCTCGATGTTTTTCGCAGCCTCGGGGCATTCGATGATGGGAAGGCCGATGTTGATGGCGTTGCGGTAGAAGATCCGGGCAAATGTCTCTGCGATGACACAGCTTACGCCCGCCGTCTTAAGGCACAGGGGCGCATGCTCCCTGGAGGATCCGCATCCGAAGTTCTTGTTTGCCACGATCAGATCGCCGGGCTGCACCTTCTTCACGAAATCCGGGTCAATGTCCGCCATGGCGTGGCTTGCCAACTCCTGGGGATCAAAGGAATTCAGATATCTTGCCGGGATGATCACATCCGTGTCCACGTTGTCTCCGTATTTAAAAACTCTTCCTTTTGCCTGCATTACATTTCACCTGCTTTCTCTGGATTGGCAATGTAGCCCGCGATAGCGCTGGCCGCCGCAGTCTCCGGGGATGCCAGATAGATGAGGGAGTCCACATGTCCCATCCTTCCCACAAAGTTGCGGTTCGTTGTGGAGACGCATTTCTCTCCTGCTGCCAGGACACCCATGTGGCCGCCCATGCAGGGGCCGCAGCTCGGTGTGTTGAAGGAGCAGCCTGCGTCGATGAAAATGTCCACCAGTCCTTCTTTGATACACTCTTTATAGATCTTCTGTGTACCCGGGATTACCATGACGCGCACGTCCGGGTGAACCTTGTGTCCTTTCAAGATGGCGGCTGCCCTTCGCATATCCTCCATCCGTCCGTTTGTACAGGAACCGATGACCACCTGGTCGATCTTGATGGGCTCCATGGCCTCGATCTCATCGATGGTCTTTGCATTGCCCGGAAGATGCGGGAATGCCACTGTAGGACGGACGCTGGACAGGTCGATCTCCACCACTTCATCATAGACGGCATCCTCGTCCGCTGTGTAGATTTTGTACTCTTTATCAGAATGTTCTTTTATGTACGCTTCCGCCAGGGCATCCACCGGGAAAATACCGTTCTTGGCACCTGCCTCGATGGCCATGTTGGCCATGGTGAAACGGTCATCCATGGAGAGGTTTGCAATGCCGTCCCCTGTAAATTCCATGGAGTTGTAGAGGGCTCCGTCCACGCCGATCTTTCCGATGATGTGGATGATGATTTATTTTCCGCTGACGTACCTGGACGGTTTTCCTGTCAGCACGAATTTGATGGCGCCGGGCACCTTGAACCAGATCTGCCCTGTGGCCATGCCTGTCGCAATATCTGTTGTACCCATTCCAGTGGAAAATGCGCCCAGAGCTCCGTATGTGCAAGTGTGGGAGTCCGCGCCGATGATACACTCGCCTGCTACCACGATGCCTTTCTCCGGCAGGATGGCATGCTCAATGCCCATCTGGCCCACTTCATAATAATGTGTCAGCTCCTGCTCCTTTGCAAACTCCCGCAGGGACTTTGCATTCTCTGCGGATTTGATATCTTTATTGGGTGTGAAATGGTCCGGAACGAGAACCACTTTCTCCTTGTCATATACCTTATCCGCCATCTGCCGGAACACCGGGATCGCCATTGGCCCTGTGATATCATTTGCCATGACTACGTCCAGGTCTGCCATAATGAGCTGGCCTGCTTCCACATGATCCAGCCCGGCATGGGCGGCAAGTATTTTCTGTGTCATTGTCATACCCATGATCGTATGCCTCCTTCTCTTCTTCGTATTAAAGTCCATTTTATCATGATAAAGTGCCAAGCGCAATAATCAATCCTTCAAGGGCAGCTCCACCCGGGCGGCAAATCCTCCCTTTGCGCTGTGCCCGATGTCCATCCTGCCGCCGTGGACCTGGGCGATCTGCCGGACAATGAGAAGCCCCAGGCCGTGGCGCTGGCCGATGACATTTTCATCGCACATCATATAGTGGGGCGCGTTGTTCAGCTCTTCCAGCTTCTCCTCCGTGACGCCTGCCCCGTCGTCCTCTATGGTAACCGAGCAGGTCTTCTCCTGCTGCTCCACGGTCACGTAAATGGTGCATCCTTCCGGATTGTGATTCATGCTGTTCTGGATCAGATTGCCTGCCGCCCGGGAAAGAAGGGCAGCATCGGCGTACACAAAGCAGGCCGGCACATCCTCCCTGGTCAGCCATTCCATAGGATATTTCCCCTCCGCGTCCATGTTGAGGAAATCCACCACTGTCTTTCGCATGAGAGATACCAGGCTGACGCTCTCCCTGTCCACAGGCTGCATGTTGTACTCCAGCTTGGAGGCCAGGTTCAGATCGTTGATGAGATTTTTCATCCGCTGGCTCTGGCTGCAGATCACCTGCGCTTTCTTCCTCTCTTCCCCGGACAGATGAGGGCTGTCCGCAAGCTGGGCTGCGTAGCCCATAACCATGGAAAGGGGGGTGCGGATATCGTGGGACACCCCGGCGATCCAGTTGGCCCGGGCCGTCTCTTTTTTCCGCAGATCCCGGTTCTTTGCCTGCAGGATCTCGGAGGTTTTGTTCACGCTCTGGGCGATCTCGGAGAGAAGGCCCTTTTTTCTGATGTAGGCCGTCCGCCCCTTTGAAAGCTTTTCAATGCCGTCCACAATGGGTCCCACGGATTTCAGAAGTTTCATGTCCGTCACCAGATAAATAAGAATGACCACCCCGATATCTGCCAGGATAATGGCCGCTGCAAGAGGAGGGAGGATCTCGATAAGCCCTCTGTCCCAGGACGGATACATGTGTTTCCAGAAGGATTCCTTCGGATAGCCCGCCACCACCACATCCCCGCCCCGGCTGGCCGGGAAGGTGGGATAGTCCTGCACATATCCCCTTGTGAGGGAGGCAATGTCCGAGGCACTGTAGGAGAGGGGGATCTCAGCCGGCAGATCTTCCGTGTGCCAGACCACCTGTCCAGTACCGCTCTGAATGAGCATGGCCCATGCCCCGGCCTTTTTAAGGCTCTCCTGCACCTGAGGCGCGAGGGCATAGCCTCCCTCCGTCTCGGAGAGCCCTGCAGCCACCTCCTCCGCCATGGTATAGGGAGAACCGTTACCGGCATATTTCACGGTAAAAGAAAAAAGGATAATCAAATCCAGCACCGGCAGGAGCAGACAAACGAGGAACATGCCCACCACCAGCCGGCGCAGGAGCTTCAGTGCGTTTTTCATCTATTTCCCCTCCACCATCAGTTTGTATCCCAGGCCCTTCACCGTGACGAGGGAAGCCGGGTGGGAGGGGTCTTTTTCAATCTTTTCCCGGATCCTTCGGATGTGGGCCATCAGCGAATTCTCATAGCCGTAGGGGTTATCTCCCCAGGCCGCCTCGCAGAGGGCGTCGATGGTGACGATCCGCCCGGCATTTCTGTAGAGGGCTGACAAAAGCTCAAACTCCTTGGCTGTAAGGGAGATGTGTTCCCCCTCCTTCACTACCTCGGCCCGTCCAAAGTCGATCTGGCTACCGGCAAGACGGACAAGGGGATCTTCATTTTTGTAGCTTCTCTTTAAGATCACGCCCACCCGCAGGATCAGCTCCTTTGGCAGGAAGGGTTTTACCATGTAGTCGTCGGCTCCAAGGCCCAGTCCTTTAAATTTATCTTCATCCTCACCCCGGGCCGTGAGAAAGAGCACCGGGTAGTCTCCCATTTTCTTCAGCTTCTCAAACAGGACAAAGCCGTCCCCGTCGGGCAGCATCACATCCAGGATAGCCAGCTCCGGCCGGAAGGCGGCCGCCTCCTCCAGAGCTTCTTTTACAGTCCCGGCTGTCCGGATCTGCCGGTAGCCTTCCTCTTTTAATCCGGTTGGCATCCACGAGATCCGCTCTCTCATCCGTTCCCTGCCAGAGAAGCTGGGCTGCACCGTCCTTGTATCCTCCCACCTGCTGCCGGAGATCGAACTGATGGCAGACGACGTGGGGATCTTAAACCGGGGGCGGCTCCTCTTTGAGGGCAGCATGGAGAACCTGCGGGAGACGGCAGCCATGAAGGGTCTGCCCTCCGACAACCTGGAGGAGACCTTCCTGGCGCTGGTGGACGAGGACAACAGGAAACGGAGGCCTATGTGATGATGATCGGTATCGAACTGAAAAAACTGAAATCCACAGGATTTTTTACATCCTTTTTCGCCGGCGGCATACTGGCCGCCCTGGTCCCTGTGGCAAACACCGCTTTCCGGACAGAGCTTTTTACTTCCATGGAAGGGTCTCCCCTTTCCATTCTCCTGGATGCCAATCTGCAGATGATGACCATGCTGTTTCTGATCCTTATCATCTGCGGCGCCTGTCTCATGTACCACAGCGAGTACGCGGATCACGCCATGCGCCGGATGCTGGCCCTGCCCCTGCACCCGGAGTCCCTTTTCTTTGGCAAGGCGCTGATCCTGGCCGCGGGGCTTCTCTTTCTTCTGGTTCTCTCCAGCCTCTCTCTTACTTTCTGCACCCTGCACTGGTTTGAGATGCCGGAAGACTTTTTCCCGGAGCTTGCAAGAAACATGGGGTTCCTTCTGCTCCTTACACTGCCCACCCTGCTGTTTATGCTTCTGGCAGCCTCGGCCTGCCAGAATATGTGGGTGAGCCTTGGCATCGGCGTCATCTTCATGTCCATGGGGACTGTCCTGCCGAAGGGGCCTTTCCTTCTTACACTGGTTCCCTTTATCACACCTTTTAAGACATTTTATGCGGCCGGAGGCGACGCAGGGCTCTACGCGGTCTCATCCTGCGTAGAACTTCTGCTTCTTTCGCTGGCCGCCTGCCTGTTCATTCGCACAAGGAGGTATACACTATGAACCTGTTTTCACTGACACTGACAGAAATAAAGAAGACCCGGCACTCAAAGATCCTGGTCCTTCTTTTCATCCCTCTTGTGATCCTGTGGATCCCCAACATCGTCAACGCAGACATGAGCCTTTCCCCTGTTATGGAGGGCATCACACCGGAAAACAACTTTTTTATCCAGAGCTTCATGGGCTTTGCCTGGTTCATCTTTCCGGCCAGCATCATTGTGTGTACTGTCCTTCTCCAGCAGTCGGAGCGGACCAATAAAGGGATCTTAAAGATGCTGGCCCTGCCGGTGCGCCCCAGTCTTCTTTGCATGGCCAAGTTCCTGGTGCTTGTTCTCCTTTCTTTCGTCCAGATAGCAGCCATGACCGGGCTCTACTTTCTCTGCGCCCGGATCGCCTCCGCCTACGTGGACTATGATCTGATGGTGCAGGCAGAGCAGGTTCTTAAGCTGTCCGGAACCCTTTTCCTGTCCTCCCTGCCCATGATGGCACTGTACTGGATGATGGCTGTATGTCTCACCACACCAGTCTTTTCCATCGGCCTGGGACTTGGCACCATGGTGCCTTCAGTGCTTATGATCAACGCAAAAATCTGGTTTCTGTACCCGCCCTGCTATCCCTTCTACGTAGTCATGACAAACTATTTAAAACTGTCCACAGATCCGGGCCGCAAGTTAGACCTCATCCCCTGGATCCCTGCAGCAGCCGCCCTGTCCATCCTGTGCCTTCTCATCGCCTGCCTGGCATTCGGCCACGCAGAAAGAAAATAAAAACCAAGACCAAAAATGACAAAAGGAGTGATTGATATGTATACACCAGAAACCAATCCCACAAAGACGGCTCTCCTGACCGCCGTCTGCACAGTCATGGTCTTTCTCCCCTGGACCATCTTCCCTCTGCGCACCCAGCCCTGGGCGCTGGAGATCCCGGCGGCCGGCATAATCATAGCATGCTATGCAGTTTTTATGATATTCTCCGGAATATTTACCATCATATGTTACTCAAAATTCCATGTGCAGAATGTGCTGATGAAAATCTGCGTGGTCATCAACCTTCTCTACGCCATTTTCGGCGTGGCAGTTCTGGGGATGATGGCGGCGACAGCGGCGTGACACATATAAAGATACCCCCCTGCGGTCTTCTGTGTCCGCAGGGGGCATCTTTTTTAATTTCCTCCATTTTTCTATTGCCAGATTGCTTTATGTCAGTTATAATAAAAGCCACTCAACGGGAATATCTTTTTCCCTCATGTCATTTTCAAATGACATTCTTTTATTCAATCGGCGGTTTCCGCCTTTTGTTCCCTTTTATATGAGCTCTTAAAAGGTTGCAGCTTTCTGTTTTTATGTCTATAATGGAGGTGTAACATTTGAAATCAAACTTCATAAATACTGATGAATATCCCGAGGCAGACAGGCAGTACAAGGACCGGCTCTTCCGTTTTGTCTTTCAGAAACCGGAAGACCTTCTCTCCCTCTACAATGCCGTCAACGGCACCGACTACAAAGATCCAGACGCTCTGGAGATCAATACCCTGGGTAACGTCCTGTACCTGTCCATGAAAAATGACATTTCCTTCCTCGTCAGCGGCACCCTCAATCTGTACGAGCACCAGAGTACCTGTAATCCCAACATGCCCATGCGGGGACTCTTCTACTTTTCCAAACTGTATGAGAAGTACATTGCCGTCCAGGACATCAACATCTACAGCAGCGCCGCCAAGACCTTCCCTTTCCCCAGACATGTGGTCTTCTACAACGGGACAGCGGAAGAACCGGACAGGAAAGTCCTGCGGCTCAGCGATCTATACGAGACAGTCCCAGGGGACAGCCATCCCTCCCTGGAGTGCGAGACGCTGATGCTGAACATCAATTACGGACACAACAGGTCTCTCATGGAAAAATGCAGGAGGCTGTGGACACCTGCATCCGGGACGGGATTCTGAAGGATATTCTGACAGAGCAGAAATCGGAGGTGATCCAGATGGTTCTGGAGACGTTTGACCAGGAGAAATATGAAAAGGCCATGCACCAGGAGGGCTATGACGACGGGTATTCTGACGGCAGAAAAGATGGATATTCCGATGGTAAAAAAGACGGGTATTCTGACGGCAAAGCAGACTTGTTTCTGGAGCTGGTCCGCAAGAAACTGGCAAAAGGAAGGTCCCTGGAAGAGATCGCCCGGGAACTGGAGACAGACCTGGAAACAATACAGAAACTGACAGGTCAGATATAAGTACAAAGGCAGGCCAAAACTGCCATTGTGGGGGGGCGTCCTCACAACGGCAGTTTTTATCCCTGTCTCTTTCTGGCCACCCTCCACAACTTCCACTTTTCTGCTCTACAACTTAGAATTTATCTATTCAAAACCGTTGTCCTCCGCCCTATTTAGTTTTGTGCTTGTTCAAAAGTATTTCACATATAATTACTGTCGCACAGAATACAAGAATTAAGTACCATAGATTTTCAAGGCAAAACCCATTATCTGACATCAAGCGGTATCCCCAGGAAGCGGGGAAAAAACGCCCTATAGCTTCAAGAAAATCGGGCAGCAAAGTAACAGGGAACATAATCCCCGAAAGCATAATCGAGGGTAAAAACACAAGCTGCGCTATCATTGTCAGCTTTGCCTGATTTTTTACAGCCAATCCTAATATACTTCCAATACTCAGTGACACTACGATGTATATGGCAAGCGCAAGAAAGAAAAATGGAAGCTGTACTGGCAAGGCCGCCTCAAACAGTATCGGAGCAAGCAGTAATATAATGGCACAGCTAATCATCAAATGCACAAATGCAGAAAGGAACATCGTAACAAGACCTAAATATAAAGGGACTCCATTTGCTTTATAAACCTTTTTTACATCACTTCCATATGTTTCAATCAATGATGGCGGCAACCCAATAAACGCTCCCATTGAAACGCTCATCACAATCATAGATTGTATCAGTGTGCTTCTCATTTCAGGCATAACAGAAGTAAAAATACCACCCATAAGCAGAAAGAAAATAAGAGGAACGATATAGCAGGTTACCAACAAAGATTTACTGCGTATATCCAATTTCCACTGTAATGTTACGCCATATAAAAAGCTGTTCATCCTGCTTCCCTCCTTGCCATTTCAATAAAATGCTGTTCCAGCGTGCCACGATCAACTTTAATATCTAATACATGGATTTTTTTCTGTTTTAATTCGCCCAGTAAGGAAATCAAAGTGTCTTCAATATTGTCCGTTTCAAAAGTGTTATCTCCCTGCTGCGTCTTGATATGGATAAAATATTTTCTCGCAACCTTATCGGTCAGTTCCGAAGCTGTACCGCAAAAGACAATATTTCCGTTATTCAAAATAGCAATGCGGTCACATAAGGTTTCCACTTCCGCCATATCGTGACTTGCCAGGACGATTGTTTTTCCGTGTGATTTGAGCTTTCGGATTTGTTCGTGGAGCGATAGTCTCCCCTCGACATCAAGTCCCGCAGTCGGCTCATCAAGAAAAATAACATCGGGATTGCCTATAAGCGCAAGGGCAAGATGTAACCGTCTTTTCTGCCCTGTGGATAATTGTATATACTGCTTCTTTTCCATTTCTTTGATACCAAGACCGTTAAGCATGACATCATCAATTTTTGTTTTATTCCATTTTGCAAACAGCTTTACAGCCTCCATTGGCTTGATATGGGCGGGCAAAGATGATGATTGCAGCTGAATACCCATTTTCCCCTTTACAGTAATCGCACCACTGTCATATTTTCTTAGACCCTCGATACATTCAAGCGTTGTCGTTTTTCCAGCTCCGTTTACGCCGAGCAGAGCGAAAATTTCTCCTTTTTCAATCTGAAAATCAAGTCCTTTAAGAACCATATGACTTCCATAACTTTTCTTTAATTTACGAACTTGTATTGCGTCTTTCACGGTTTCACCTCCCCAAAAGGATTTGTTCCAAGTCTTGAGAAATAGACTTGCAAAGCTGGCTCTAAATAATCGTTAACGATTTTCTGCCTTTCTTCCCAGGCGTTTGTGGCAGTATCAATGTTACCGACTTCCACCAATTTCGGAAGCATACTCATATCGCCATTTGTAAACTCCATAATCAAGCCCCAATATTCTTTTACAACCTGTTGGCATTTTTCGCTTTCAGGCGGTACATTTTCTTTTTGAAGCTGTACAATTTCATCACTTAGGCGGTTAAATCTGTCCATAAAGTCTAAGCCGCTTTCCTTATCAAATTGACTGCGTATATGATCGAGCGTATCATCATCAAAACGCTTAATAAGATAATAAGAGTCATTCTTCATTTGTAGATTGACAATAATATCTGCATACTTCTTAAAGTTGACCGTCTGCATTTGTAAAACTTCTGCTTTTAGCTGTTCTATTGCTGACAATGAAGCCTGAAGCTGTTCTATTTTTTGGCGTATATCATCTGCCTGCTCTGTAAGAGCATTTGCAACATCAGCCGGTGTTTCCAAAGAAATCAACCGCTCTTTTATATCGTCCAAAGAAAAGCCCAGTGATTTCAAAGATATAATCTGATGAAGTGTAATCAAATCTTTATCGGTATAAAGTCTGCGTCCGCCTTTGCTTTCTGCCGATGGGGAAAGAAGTCCTTCTTTATCGTAGTATTGCAGAGTACGGACGGTGACTCCCATTTTCTTTGCCACTTCTCCAACTGTCATAAACCCTTGCGGAATTGCTCTGTATTTTGCCATAATTATTTACCTCCTGGCACCTATTATAAATCATTACGCAGCGTCACAAACAAGACCTTTTTGAAAAAATTTGAGGCGGCAAAGATTTTTCTCTGCCGCCTTTCTGTAATTATGCGAAGATAATACTCAAGTTTTATAGCAATTTGGATTACAAACTATAAGCCATTTATCTCAACAACTTCCAGTTTTTCGTTTTTCTTGATAATGCCAATGTTTTCTATTAGCGACACGACACTCTCATTAAAACAGTCTCATCTGCTCATACTCTACATATCTTTTCAGCTTCATAAGTAAAGATATTATTCATAATTTACTATAATCTTTTTGCAATGATCACAACGATATGCTGCTATTCGGTCTCCGAGCGTTCTTGCAACCATATCTGGATCCGTATTGAGACGTAAAGTTTCCTCACCATCTTTCCAGACCAATGCTGGTCCACTACCCACAGCATGTAGCTGGCCTTCACGCATTTTTCTCTCACAATATGGACACTTCATTTATCACGCTCTCCTTTTCCCTGGATATTATTTCTGACGGTTCCCAGATAGTTCTCACCGTCCCGAATCATGGTCATCAGACGTTCCTGCTCGTCTTTCAGCATCTGCATCCCGGTTTCAGTGATAAGATAGGATTTTCTCCTTCCTGCTTCCGTTGTTTTTTTAATAATGTTATTTTCCTCAAACTTTGACAGCATGGCGTATAATGTCCCCGGGCCGACCTTGATCCTGCCATTTGATATCTGCCGGACGCGGTCCATGATATCAACACCACAGCATTCCTGGGTCAGCGCAAGAAGGATATAATACATAGGTTCCGTCAATGTCTGAAATTGTTCCCTGGCCATCTGATCCCCTCTCTTTCAGTTCGTATCTTTCAGAAGATTAAGCGTTTCCAGAGTCAGTTCTATCTGATCAGCAGCCGGAGGCGTATCCGCATAAAGAAACAGCAATGCATCTTCATAACGTGCACAGGTAGCAATACCATTCTTATTTCTGCGCACCTCCAACGCTTTCCACGGGCGAGGATCTGTCTCCTTTGTCCCCTTATAATACATAGTATCTGTCTCTGTTTCCCAGATTTTATGCAGAACCCATGCATATTCAGAGCGATAGACATTATAGGAAAGTTCATTTTCTTCCAACTCTTCATTCGGCCAGATCACGGTTCCCTGCAGCCGGCTTCCGAAGAATGATTTCTGATAGGAGTATTCCGCATGATCGGGCTCTCCTTTCATCTCACAATAATCCGCCTGGGTGAGTGGCAACCGTGCCAGTGCTTTGCGGTTTTCAGCAGGCCCGTTTTCTGTAAAGGCTACCGCAGTGACTACCATAATCATCAAGAACACAAGTATAGCTCCGCCTCCGACCTGTACCCACCAGTTTGTTTCTCTGGATGGCCGGAACCAGAGGACTACCGCGGCAAAAGCCAGTAAAACTAATAGTGAACCGGCCAGCACCAGACCAGCCTTCGGCATACCGACACATGCAAACAGGGCTATGACTCCAACTTCCAACAAAATCACAAGGATCCATTCCATAACACGACGAAATGGCTGCCTCTCATATGCAACCGGCCTCCCCTCTCGAAGCGCGCGTTTCCCTCTAACCGACCAGAGGATGGTCCGTCCAAACTGCAAAAGCCACCCTGCAGCCATCAGAGTCACAACCAGAAGTATCCACAGATAGGGAGGGAAGAAGATCCAGTCTGAAAATTCACTGCCCAGTGCACGGATCCAGAATTCCGCTGTTAAGAGCAGCGGCACGAACAGGTCAAAAGCCAACTGACGCCACTCAGCTTTCCGTACATTGGCAAATCGTTCTTCTTCTGTGACGATTGGCGGCGCATCCGAATCCATGCGGCGGAAGATACAGAACTTGCGCTGTCCATCGATCAGTTCCCATCCAGCGACTCCACAGTAATCTGCGTATTCCACCGCCTGTCTCTCGGGCTTCAGGTCCATCTCACTGCCTTTGGGAAACACTTCCACGCAATACGTAATATCAACCGGCTCACCTTTTTCAAACAGCAGTCCCATCTGCCATTTTTTAAAATGCCATCCATCAAGCGACATCTCGTGCAGATATTCAGCAAATGCATCGCACTCTGTATAGCGAAAACTGTGGAACACCCGGCGTATCTTACCAGCCTGTACCTGTTTTTTCTTTCTTCCCATCTCAGTCACCTCCTGACTATCTGCATTGAACACAGTAATTATCGAGTATCGATATTTCTACTTTTATAATAATATCGACACTCGATATTGGCAAGTTCAACCTGCGTCATCCCCTTTTCCCTACGAAGTTTTGCTATCATACTTCCAGTTTACTCTACTCGTCCGATAGTTTCCCCGGTTAAGTTTCCGTCTCGACAAAGAAAAGGGGATCCACAGTTTCACTTTCACCTGTTCTTCCATCCCCGGCCTTTTCCATTTCCACCATTTCCGTCCTGTCCGCTGCCGATTTCTGTACCATCAGAAACACTGCTTTCACCGCCCGTTAAACTCTGAATCAGATCCAGGATCTCCCGCATGGACATATCCCGGATTTCTTCTGCGGTAACGGATGGATCAAGCTCCTGCAATTCTAAAAATGCCCGGTATTTTCCGTAGGAAAGCCCCAGCTCGTGGGCCTCCTCCACTTCCTCCGGTTTTGCCAAATAACAGTAGGCGTTTCTTTCTCCGGCAGTACAGGCCCGGACATCAGAAAGGATCTTCTCAGTCTGGTCTTTATCGTCCCCGACAACGGTAACCGTCAGAACACCGTCATTTGACAGCAGCGTCGCCACTTTTTCATTCTCCAAAACCTGGTTCACTGCCTCGGAATATCCCAGATTCCGTACATTAAGGGAGCTCGCCAGTTCATTACCGTCATCATTCCATCCCTCAACGGAAACCACCCGGTCAAATCGATTGACAGCCAGTTCAATGGAGGGATTAATATCCATGCTGATCTCTGCAGTCGGGGTGAAGTACAGCCAATATCCTCCCAGAAAAAGGAGAAGCATACAGGCTGCGGCCGGGAGGAAAGCTCTGAAACCTGCTTTTTTTGCCCGTTTATAGCCGTTTGTTTTCCGAAAAACATACTCCTTCGTCTTTTGCTTTAATTCTTCTTCGGCCTGCACCTGATCCAGCGCACTTTTCAGCCTGTCATTCATCTTCCTCACCTCCCAGCTTCTCCCGGAGCAGTTGCTTGGAACGGTTCAAAATCGTATAAACCGTATTCACATTTTTTCCCAGGATCCGGCTGATCTCCGGGGCCGTGTACCCTTCATAGTAATGCAGATACACGGCATCCTTATATTTGACGGGAAGCGACAGGACCGCCTCCAGAACTTCCCGGTGATTCGGCGGCATTACAGCCGGCTGTTCCATGATATCATCCAGCGAAATCGTGCGGCTGCGAAAAAAATTTTTCAGCAAATCCTTGCAGGCGTTTACGGTGACACGGAGGATCCACGCCTTTTCATGTTCCGCACTTTCAAACAATACGGAACTAAGGGCATATTTCAAAAAGACTGTCTGAAATATGTCCTCAGTATCCGCATGATTTTTTAAATGGATCATACAAAGCCGCCGGACCATATCCGCATACTGTTAAACTGCCCGGTTGACCTCCTGTTCACTCCGCATCGTATCCCCACCTGCTATTTCCTATCTTCCACGTCCGCCGCGAAATCCTTTGCCCTGTCCCGCTCTCTGTCTGGCGTCATGGTCGCAGACTCCATCGTGATCCGCATCTACATAATTTCCCCTGCAGTTATTTTGCGAGAGGCCTTCTTTTTGATCACTGGCATAGTTGTCACAGATGCCATCCTGGTTAGCATCCGTATAATTTTTCCCGCCTCCCTGGCCAGCCGCAAAAACACTGGTTGTGCCAGCAGCCAGTACCACAGCAGCCAACAAAACGCCAGCCCATGTCCTTTTCAACCGTTTACTCATACATCATACCTCCTGTCATTTTGAATAACCATATCCGGTTTCATCTATAACACGACCAAACAGGAGGAATCCATTCATTTTATTCTGATCTTTTTTCTATAATGTAGGACTGTAAGCTTTTCTGGCAGCCATTTTTCTCATAAAATGCTTCCACTCCCGGCTGTGCGCCAAAGAATAACATACTTGGCGTATGTTCTCTGGCAAGCGCAAGAAGTCTGCTGCCTATGCCCTGTTTCTGGTATTCCGGCAGAACCAGCAGCTCTGTAATAGTTCCAAAAAAATACCCGTCTGTAAGAATGCGCAGGCAACCCACAAGTTCATTCTGATCATAGGCTGTAATATTCAGAGTCTTTGTCAGCGCTTCCTGGGTACGCTCCATATCATAATCGCCCTTCCATATCCGATTGACAAAGGGAAGGAAAACCGAAGCGGTAAGCTCTCTGTCATTGATTTTGTATTCCATATCCCACCTCCGTGATCTTATCTCTGACAGGCATGTGCAAATTTCAAAAGTCCGAACACTTCACAAAATTCTATTTACGGTCAGATCCAGATCGTTCTTTTCTGTTTGGTTTTCTTTTAACAGCCAGCAATTTCATATAATCCTCAAACTCATCCGCATTGACCGGTTCAAACATGACCCACTTCCCATCGCGATAGGTTTTTGCCTCATCATACTGCCTGCATACAGAATCAGAAAGAGTATGCCGTATCTCTTCAAATTTTGTTCTTTCATCTTTTCCAAAGATGATCATAAATCCAATACAATTCCTTTTCGCATACAGGCAGCAAAGTGTTTTGCCACCTCTGCGGTATTTATACTCGTAAGTCCAATCTTTGCCGCCAGTGTTCCACAACTGTTCCATTTCATACTTCTCATCAATAGCCGCACACAGCTCCAGCCAGACATCAGCCAGCGATTGCCCGAGCAATTCTGTCATTGTTGATTTGGATGGTATATTCTCAAGCATGGTCACCCCTCCCTAAATTCAGTGTTGCAGTCTCTCTTAGTCTTTCATTTCCAGACAGCTACATTCCAACAATCTTCCTGACAGTATTGGCCGTCCTGATTGTCAGTTTGCCGGCGATGCCAGCACTGGCTGTTTTTGACCACCAGTTTGTCTTCTGATAATCCTTCCGGACAAACGACCAGAAGATCGCACCACCATATTCCAGGATCTGCTCCAGTTCTTTCTTAGGTTCTCCGATTTCGGCATACACATCAGAAAATGTGGCGGGTGATATGATGAATATCAGATTATCGTATATTTCCTTATCTTCTCCGCCCCACCAGTCCGGTGCATTCTGCAAAATATCTTCCAGTCTCTCCTTTAAGATAACGAAAACAGGGACGGCAAACCCAAACTGCTCCTCTACCATTGTTTCAATCTGCTCTGCAAGCTCGTCTGTATTGTCCTCCCCGCTTGAAAAAATCACATTTCCACTGTTCAGATATGTCTTGACTTCCGTAAACCCATGATTTTCAAAACTCTTCTTTAGTTCCGCCATCGGGATCTTATTTTTGCCGCTTACATTGATCCCCCGTAAAAATGCAATAAATCTTTTCATAGAAATATTTTACACTCTCCTTATTGTTCATTATGCACCTCATTATTTTCACATACAGGCAGCGGAAGTTTCAAAGCAGATATCTTACAATCATTGCAGCCCTCACAATAGGTTTTTCAGCTTTTCTGTTATATTGTCAGTTCCTTTTAACCCAGTCATGGGAACTTTGATGTTTCCCTCGGAAAGCCGATGGGAAATCTCCTCCATAAACAGTCCCATCCCCGGGATTTCAGCATTATGATCCGACGTTGTACTGACACCGCAATTAGGAGAGCGATCTGCTCCGATAATTCCCACAATATCAAATCCATGTTTCCTGTATTCCAGGATCTGATCCACTACATACTCTGCTAATTTTGTCAGTTTCCTGCACGGATCTCCTTTTTTCATTTCTGCACGTATCCGGGTGTTCTCTACGACCACCGGGCTGTCCGCGCCATAAATATTTCCCCTGTCAAGGCCCAGGCAGGTCAGCTCCGGACAAGGCATCTGAACAATACCAATATCAGCCTCAAGAAAAAAATCGACAACTTCCTTGAACGCAGCCGGATAAACTGCCGTGCCATCCGAAATGGCATTCTGGTTTAAAAAACAATGTGCAATAAATACAACTCTCTTGCTTCTTCCATCTTCAAACATATCCCACCTCCGCAGATCTTCTGCAATCTACAAAATACTGTTCAGCAGTATCCCAACAAAAATTGAACCTGCTCCCACGATCACGAACATCGTTCCCACCACACACTGGATAAGCTGGCCGCTCTTTTTGATGTAAGAGGACTTCGGATTTTTCAAGTTGTAAATGACACTGCATTCATTTCCCTCAACGAAAATGCCATTTGAGGTCCACCCTGTGTTTTGCATATATCTTATTCCGCATACATCGTACTCAAATACAGCCCTTGTACTTCGTCCGTCTGTTTCAATCCTGGTGATCCTGCCTGTTGTCCGGCCTTTGTATTTTATAAATTTGATATATCTGGGAACAGAAACAATAAGTCCCACCACTAGAAATAAAGCTCCCATGATCCAGAATGCTATCATAGCTGTCTCCCGCATTTCTACTTAAGTTCAAAAAGAACCTTCTCATAATCCTTCACGTAGTATCTGATATTTTTTCTTCCTCTCTCAACAACCGTATGCCCCTCTGCCTCCAGCTTTTCTTTCTGAGCAGCGATACCACCCGGGTATTTTGCGTTCAGCTCCCCGTTTGCCTTCAATGTTCTCCAGTAGGGCGTCTTATCCTCCGTCCGCTGATGACTTGCCCAGGCTGCAA
The DNA here is from genome assembly GCF_959599685.1 of Lachnoclostridium phocaeense. Classification (NCBI taxonomy): domain Bacteria; kingdom Bacillati; phylum Bacillota; class Clostridia; order Lachnospirales; family Lachnospiraceae; genus Lachnoclostridium; species Lachnoclostridium phocaeense. The sequence goes on along the minus strand of NZ_CAUGIN010000016.1, from coordinate 52,546 downwards.
TAGATACAAAAATGCCTGCCGTGATCGGGTCTGTAAAATCAGCGCCATTCTCTTCTGCCAGATATTCTCTGATGGCGCCGACAGTAATGACTTTTCCCCGGGGAACCTTTTTCATAATCTCATCGTAGGTGACCGGAGGGGCAAAAAACATCTTTTCCCCGCCGTACTTTTTGATCGTAGCCTGGTCTGTGACGATCTGTATTCTGGGCATATCCGTGTCTTTGTGGAGCATTGCGTTAAAATCTTTCTTCTCTTCATTTGCCATGTCTCTCACCTCTTGCATTCATTATACAGAAGCATAATATCTCATACAATGAGACGGTTTAAAAAATTTCCCCTTTTTTATATCTGCTATTGAAGCGTAACATTTAAGCAGCGCAAATAACAAGAGAGCAGGAAAATCCTGCTCTCTTTCCAAACGATAATCCATTTTTCACAGCAGCAGTGTGACCAGATCATCTCTCGTCATACTCTGCCAAATATTTTTTCACATAGTCCACGTCGGACGGGCAGTCCAGGTAGTCGCTGCCGTACTTCTGACGGGTCTCCGCACCTTTTCCTGTGACAAGGAAGAGGGTCTTGCCCTCAGAACTCTCGATGGCAGCCTTGATCGCCTCTCCCCGGTCCTCGATCATCTCATATGGACAATTCTGCGCCTTTACATACTGGGCAATATCAGCAGATATGTCTGCCACTGGCTCATATCCCGGATCTTCTGCCACAAGATAGACTTTCTTTGCGTACTGTCCGGCCACAGTCCCAAGATCGCGGCGGCGGATCAGGGCCTTCTTTCCCGGGCATCCAAAGATTGCGACAATATCGTAATCCGGATACTCCTCTTTCATAGAAGAGAACAGTTTTTCAAAGCTCAGTTTATTGTGGGCGTAGTCCACGATAGCGATCTTGCTTTTATCTCTGCTGGCATAGAGTTCCATGCGTCCGCTGGACCGGGCCCTCTCAAGACCGGAGTGGATATACTCCCGCGGGATGCCCAGCTTTGTGGCCGCCGCTATGACGCCCAGGGCGTTTTCCACATTGAAAAGTCCGGGCATGGTGAGGACAAACTCCTCGTCAAAATCTGCGCATTTCACAGAGAACAGCGTCTCGTGCCCGTCTTTTCGGATATTGTAGGCGTAGAAATCTGCCTCCGGGTTCTTCGTGCTGAAGGTAAAATACTCTTTCGCGTCTTTGGCGTATGTCAGGATACGCTCAATATGATCTGCGTCCAGGTTGACAAAAGCCCGGTCCGCCTTGGCAAACATCCTCATCTTGGATGTGAAATAGTCCTCAAAGTCTTCGTGTTCGATGGGGCTGATGTGGTCCTCCGAGATATTGAGGAAGATAGCCGCATCAAACCGCATATCGTCCACCCGGTGATATTTCAGCGCCTGGGATGAGACTTCCATCTCTGCGTACTCAATACCGCAGTCCAGCGCATTTCTCAGGTGCTGCTGCAGCTCCACTGCCTCCGGTGTGGTGATGTGGGACTCCACCAGGCTCTTTCCGTCATAGATGTCAATGGAAGAAATGACGGCGCTCTCTTTTTTCCCCAGAGCCTCCATGTAATCATCCACCACAGCCTTCATGTAGTAAGCGGAGGTAGATTTTCCTTTTGTACCGCCGATTCCTGTCACCACCAGATTCTCCCAGGGACGGTTGTAGAAGAAATTGGCCAGCACGGACATGGCCTCCCTTATGTCTTTCACAAGGATACAGGGCACCTGCTGCTCCAGGTCAAAGGCCTTCTCACTGATATAGCAGACAGCTCCCCGCTCCACTGCCTCCCGCAGATAGGTCATCTTGAAAGCCGCGCCCTTGCAGATGAACATGGTGTCAGCCCCTGCCTCTTTTGAGTTGTAAGTAAGGTTGCGGATCACATGGTCCTCTTCCCCCTCCACTCTGTTCTCCAGGAGCATACCCCTCTTTTCAAGCAGCTCCACATAATCCTTCACGGTATAATACTGCATCTTTCCCATTTAACTGATCTCCCTCAATGATTTTCTTATGTATGTTTTTACTGGTTTTATTGATATTCTGCCCCTGAGCGCAGGATGGCCTCCCGCACCAGCACATCCATGGCATCCAGACATATGGTGGGTATCTCGTGCTTGCCCTTGAACACAGAGAGCTCGGTACAGGCCAGGATCACTGCATCGCAGTTCTTTCTCATAAACTCACTCATAACCCGGTCAAATTTGGCCCGGTCTCCTCTCTTTCCGCTCTTAATGTCATCATAGATCAGGGACATCACATCTCTTTGCCGCTCCGGTGAAGGTTTTACCGGCGTCACGCCCAGCTTTCGGCATTCTTTGTGATAGATCCGGGAACCGATGGTCCCGTCTGTCCCCATAATGCCGATCCGCTTCACATCCGGGAGCTCTCTCACTGCATATGCCACACTCTCATGGATCATGTCAATGATAGGAATGGACACAGCCTTTTGGATCTGCTCATAATAATAGTGGGATGTATTGCAGGTGATGGCAATATTGGCTGCCCCCAGCTTTTCCAGTGTCCTTGCATCCTCCTGCAGCATATGGACCAGCTTTTCGCTGTCCCCGCTCTTGATGGCCTCTGTCCGGTCCGGTATATCCGCATGGCTGAGAATCACCATGTTGATGTGATCCTGGTCTTTCTGCGCCTTTGTGTGGGCGATAACATTCTCATAGAAGTAGCTGGTGGCCTCCGGCCCCATGCCTCCGATCACGCCAAGTATCTTTTTTTCTTTTCCTTCTCCCATTGGCTCTCCCTTATTATTCCTGACAGTTTACTGGTAATATTTGTTGAAATAGCCGTACTGTTTCCAGTGTGTTTTCAGCATCCTAAGGAAACGCATAGGCTTCAGATCGCCCCGCATGAAGACAGGATTGACCATTTTCCCCTCTTTCACAAGCTTCTTCATCTTCGCCACCATGGCCGGATCTTTCACGTGCTTGTAGGCAACGCCCTTTGGCACTGTCATCCAGAGATGCTCCTCTGTGGCCTCCTCATAGGGCAGTTCCCGGTTGTAGATGTAATCCTCCACAAAGTATTTTGCCACATTGAACCCGGAGCCTGTCACATAGTAGTTGCTGCGCCCCTGTCTTGTGTTGATCTCAAAGAAACGGTAGGTACCGTCCCTCTTGTCATATTTGATATCAAAGTTGGAAAATCCCACATAGTGGAGATCCTCCAGAAGATTTTTCACTCTTCCCATGAGCTCCTGATTTGGCTCTGTGATGATGACCGCATGGTTGCCCAGGCCGTGGGGAGTATGTTCCTCAAGAAGCACATGTCCCAGGCACATCATCTTCACCTTCCCGTTCCGGTCAGAGTAGGATGTGAGGACCCTCATGTACTCGTCATTTCCCGGGATCATGTCCTGGATGATCAGATCATCGTCATATCCCGCATCGTAGATCTGGGTAATGATCTCCTCCAGTTCCTTCCTGCTGCCCGGCTTGTAGATCTTGTTCTGTGTGGGGAACGGGTGCTCCCAGTAGGCGATGCTGTTGGACGGTTTCAGGATCACCGGATAAGGGAAATCACAGGCAAAGTCAAGCCCCATCTCCTTCTTATATACAATGGTCTTTGGATAATCCACGCCGTGCTTCTCGCAGAGCTGATAAAACCGCTCCTTCTGCTGCAGGCTGTCCATCAGATCGAAGTCGATGTAGGGAGCAATGACATTGTCCGGCAGCTCGTTTTTATGACGGCTTGCCAGCGCCACATAGCTGTCCCCGCAGCCGATGAGCAGGATTTTCTTATCCTTATGCTCCCCGGCAAAACGACTGATCCTCTCCAGGAAATAGTCGTCCGTATCGATCTTCGGATTACCCTCGTATATCGTGATCTGGCTGTTGAAGCTGGGGCCTGTCTGGTACTTGCCAAAGACGTATGATTTTACCTGATACTGCTGGTAAAATGCCCGAGCCACACTGTAAGTATTAATATCCCCGCCAAGCAGGACGGGAATGAATTCTCTTTCTTTAAATTCCATGATTTCTGCCCTTCTCTCCGTACAGATTTATACTAGCATATTATAACGCAGGAATACCCTGGCTTGTCAAGTAATGCGCCCCTTTTGGGATCCCTTTTACAACTCTTCCAGCTCTTCCTTAAAGCCTTCTCCCACCACCTCATTGGACTCCATGATAATAGTAAAAGATTTGGGATCCACCTGTCTTGCCAGCCTTTTGATGGTGTACATTTCTTTATTGTTGCTGGCGCACATGACAATGTCCTTCTCCTGCCCTGTGTAACTGCCGGTTCCTTTGATGATGGTGGAGCCTCTGTCCAGGTATTCATCGATCTTGCCGGACACCTCTTTACCCTTGTCCGTAACGATCAGCGTCATTTTTCCTTCGTCTATACCGTACATGATGCGGTCCATCACAGTGGCCATGAGATACGTCACGATAAGGCCGTAGATAAATCCGTCCACATCCTTGAACACGATCACGCTTCCCAGCACAATAGTCATCATGTCCAGCACAAATGTGATCACGCCCAGCGTCATGTGGGGCTTCACTTTCCTGATCGCCACACTGATAAAATCCTGCCCTCCGGTGGATGAGCCTCTCATAAAGATCAGCGCGTATCCGACGCCTGTCAGCACGCCCATGCACAGAGCAGCCAGGAGTCTGTCTCCTTCATATACAGGAAGAAGAGGAGACACATAGTCCATCAGAAACGATGAGATGACCATGGATTTCACTGACTTCAGAAAAAACGTCCTTCCCAGAAATTTATAGCAGAAGATCGCCACCGGCACATTCAGTATAATGGTCCCCGCGCCCACCGGAATGCCAAGGAGGTGATACAAGATAATGGCCATGCCGGAAAATCCCGCCACCGGGAAATTGGCATACAGGGCAAAGTTATAAATTCCTATGGCAATGACCATACCTGCTACAATATCTATCAGTATGTCCATGCCTATCTCTTTCCAATTGATGCTTTTCATTTATTCTTTCTTCCTTTCCACTTCAATGACAGCTGCCCGTCGGATGCCCTCTCGTGGAAGAGCGGCGGCCTCTCTCCGGGCGTATCGCACAAAAAAGCAGCTGCAAACTATAGAATTATAATTCGCTGCTGCTCTTTTACTTATTCATTATATCGGTCTGTTCCTGGTCTGTCAATCGTTGGTGTCATCTTCCGCTTTTTTGAGAAAGCTGCCTCTCACCACCGCGTCCTCCCCGAACTTTTGGCGGATCTGATCCAGAGCCCGGGACAGTTTCTCCTGCTTCAGGGCGTTTGCAGAGCTTCTCTTCTGCTCTCTGGCTTCTGCAGGCTTTTCTCCCGGCACGCTTCCCTTACCCGCTTTTGCTGTTCTCTTTGCCATCTGCCCTGTCCCCGCCGGAGCCTGTGCATGAGGCAGGTCAAAGATGCTCATCTGCCAGGGCTCATCCTCCCTCACCAGCTTGGAGGTGCGGATGCCAAGAAGACGTATGGGCCGCCCGTCCCACAGCTCATCAAAGAGTTCCATGGCAGTCTGGTATATCCCTGTGTCGCTTGCCGTCTCTGCAAAGAGCTGCTTCTGATGGGAGCTGGTCTCAAAGGTGGCGTACTTGATCTCCACGCTGACCATGCCCGCCTTCTGTCCGGCTTTCCTGAGTCTTCCGCCCACGCTCTCGGCCAGTCCGAGGAGGATCTTGGCCGCCTCCTCCCACTCTGTCACGTCCGCAGGCAAGGTGGTGGAGTTGCCGATTCCCTTTGCCTCTGTCTTCCAGGTGACCACGGGGGAGTCGTCAATCCCGTTGGCAAAATTCCACAGCATCCGTCCGTGGCTTTTCAGATGCAGCTCCAGTATCTTAGGGTCCGCCTGAGCCAATTCTCCGATGGTGCGGATGCCCAGCTTTTTCAGCGTCTCCACGCTGGAACCGCCGGCCATGTACAGCTCCCGTACAGGTAGGGGCCACATCTTCACCTTGATCTCTTCCGGGAAAAGGGTGTGGACCCTGTCCGGCTTCTCAAAGTCCGAGGCCATCTTGGCCAGCAGCTTGTTGGAGGAGATACCTATATTGACTGTAAATCCGAATTTCTCCCGCACCCTGTCCTTGATCTCAAAAGCCGCGGACACGCAGGAGTGATACCTGTGGGCGATACCGGTGAAATCCAGGTAGCACTCGTCCACGCTGACCTGCTCAATGTCCGGCGTATAGGTGTGCAGGAACTCCATCAACCTTCTGCTGTACTCGTGATACAGAGCATGGTCCGGCGGCTCCATGTGGATATCCGGACACTTCCGCAGGGCATTTGCCACCGGCTCTCCGGTGTGTATCCCGTACTTTTTTGCCGGGATAGATTTGGCCAGCACTACGCCGTGTCTGGATTTCCGGTCCCCGCCTATGATGGCGGGAATGGTCCTGATATCAAGCGTGGCGCCGCTTTTCAACTGCTCCACAGCAGTCCAGCTCAGGTACGCCGAATTGACATCGATATGGAATATGATGCGGGACATAGGCTTTCCTCCTCTCCCCCCGGATCCGCGGATTTCTTCTTTCATTGTATCCGGCCCGCCGCAAATGTCAATAAATACACTGAAAAAGGGGCGACGCCTCTGTAAAGCGCCTCCCCTGTGTGTTTCATTTCTGGATATTGCGGACTACTATACAGCTGTCAGTCCCTCTTTTACCCTGGCCGTCAGTTTTCCATCCTGGTCATCTATGAGGATCGTGTCGCCGCTGCCCACATTGCCCTCAAGCATCAGCCTTGCGGCCGTTGTCTCCACATTTTTCTGCAGATACCGCTTCAGCGGTCTTGCGCCGTACATGGGCTCGTATCCGCCCTCCACGATGCGGGCCTTGGCAGCCTCTGTCAGCTCAATGCCGACCTCCTTCTCTCTCAGCCTGCGGTTTACGTCCGCCACCAGCAGGTCGATGATGTGGTAAATGTTGTCCTTTGTCAGAGGCTTGAACATGATGATCTCGTCCAGACGGTTCAGGAACTCCGGACGGAAATGAGCCCGCAGGTCGTCCGTCACCGCCTTCTGGCTTGCCTCGCTGATGTTTCCGTTCTCGTCAATCCCTTCCAGCAGGTAGGCTGAACCGATATTGGATGTCATAATGAGAATGGTGTTCTTGAAGTCCACGGTCCGCCCCTGGGAGTCTGTGATACGGCCGTCATCCAGCACCTGGAGGAGCACGTTGAACACATCCGGGTGGGCCTTCTCCACCTCGTCAAAAAGGACCACGGAGTAGGGCTTTCTCCTGACCGCCTCTGTGAGCTGTCCGCCCTCATCATACCCCACATATCCCGGAGGAGCTCCGATGAGCCTGGACACGGAATATTTCTCCATATACTCACTCATATCGATGCGGACCATATTATTCTCATCGTCAAACAGGCTCTGGGCAAGCGCCTTTGCCAGCTCTGTCTTACCCACGCCCGTGGGTCCAAGGAAGAGGAAGGAGCCGATGGGTCTTGTCGGGTCCTTGATTCCGGCCTTGGACCGGATGATGGCCTCTGTCACCAGCTCCACAGCCTCGTCCTGCCCTACCACACGCTTGTGCAGCTCATCGGCCAGGTGCAGGGTCTTGCTCCTCTCACTCTCGTTCAGCTTGGCCACCGGGATGCCGGTCCACTTGGAGACGATCTTGGCGATCTCATCCTCTGTCACGCTCTCATGCACAAGGGAGAGGTCCTCGTCTTTGACCTTCGCCTCCTCGGCCTCCAGCATCTTCTGAAGCTCCGGAAGCTTCCCGTACTGCAGCTCCGCCGCTTTCTCCAGGTCGTAGGACTGCTGTGCCTTCTGGATGTCGCCCCGTATCTGCTCAATCTGCTCCCTCAGCTTCTGCACTCTCTCCACGCTGACCTTCTCGTTGTCCCACTGGGCTTTCCTTGTGGCAAACTCAGCCCGCAGCTCTGCCAGCTCCTGCTGCAGATGCGCCAGGCGGTCCTGGCTCAGCCGGTCATCCTCTTTTTTAAGGGCTGCCTCCTCGATCTCAAGCTGCATCACCTTCCTGCGGAGCTCATCCAGCTCTGCCGGCATGGAGTCAAGCTCTGTCTTGATCATGGCGCAGGCCTCATCCACCAGGTCAATGGCCTTGTCCGGCAGGAACCTGTCTGAGATGTATCTGTGGGAGAGGGTGGCCGCAGCCACAAGGGCGCCGTCTGTGATCTTCACGCCGTGGAAGACCTCGTACCTCTCCTTCAGCCCGCGGAGGATGGAAATGGCGTCCTCCACTGTGGGCTCATCGACCATGACCGGCTGGAAACGTCTCTCAAGAGCCGCGTCCTTCTCTATATACTGTCTGTACTCATCCAGCGTAGTGGCTCCAATGCAATGGAGCTCTCCTCTGGCCAGCATGGGCTTCAGCATATTGCCGGCATCCATGGCGCCGTCTGTCTTTCCGGCTCCCACGATGGTGTGGAGCTCATCGATAAAGAGGATAATTTTACCGTCGCTGTTCTTGACCTCCTCAAGAACGGCTTTCAGACGCTCCTCAAATTCTCCTCTGTATTTCGCACCGGCCACCAGGGCGCCCATGTCCAGGGAGAAGATCGTCTTGTCCTTCAAAGTCTCCGGCACGTCGCCGCTCACGATCCTCTGGGCCAGTCCCTCCACGACGGCTGTCTTGCCGACGCCGGGCTCACCGATCAGAACCGGGTTGTTCTTTGTCTTCCTGGAAAGGATCCGGACCACATTGCGGATCTCGCTGTCACGTCCGATGACAGGATCCAGCTTCTGGTCTCTTGCACGGTCCACCAGGTCTGTTCCGTATTTGTTCAGAGTATCGTAGGTGGCCTCCGGATTGTCGCTTGTCACCTTCTGGTTGCCTCTCACTGTGGAGAGAGCCTGCAAAAAGCCCTCCCTGGAAATGCCCAGCTCCCGGAAGAGCTGCTTTATCTCCCGGCTGGGATGCTTCAGAAGTGCCAGGAAGAGATGCTCCACAGAGACGTACTCATCGCCCATCTGCTTCATCTCGTCCTCGGCGCTTATGAGTGCCTTGTTCAGATACTGTCCCACATAGGGCTGGCCGCCCTGCACCTTGGGCCGCTTTGCTATGGCCTGCTCCACCCGGTCCACGACCAGATTTTTATCCAGTCCCATTTTCTCCATCATCTTTAAGATCAGGCTGTCATCCTGGGTCAGCAGAGCATAGAGAAGATGCTCCTGCTCGATTTCCTGGTTGCCGTACTCCATTGCTGTCTTTTCGCAGTCCTGGACCGCCTGCAGGGATTTCTGTGTAAATTTATTTATATTCATAAAGGTCCCTCCTTGCCTTTCACTGAAAAGGCGCCCTCTCAGGCACCTGGTTTTCCTGTTCTATTAGGAATATAACACTTTTTATCAGCACTGTCAACACTCGAGTGCTAATTTCTGAATTTTTCAACCGTCTACCCCAACCTAGTAAAAATTCCCATAATATCCTCACTTTCAATTTTTAATTTCCTGTTCAGCAACTTAGGATTTACTTAACAATATGTGCCGTGATAATTGTATAACTATCTGAATTGATAGTGATTTTGATATTTTCAACTTCACAATACCAATTTTTACCTCGTTTGTATATATTGCATTTTTTATCTAGCATCTTATTTTTGCAATACTCAACAACATCATCTGTATCTATTTTTAGATTTCTTTTTATTCTACCAACTCCCATTTCAGTTGTATGAATTTTGTCAATATTATCAAGTAATATCTTTTTATTTTCCATTTTTCTCCTTAAATTCCAGTTTATCGCTCGTCATACAAATAGGGATTTGTCAATTTCTTTTCATATACAATAATGGATATGGATTCCCCTATACAACCAGTTCACCTATTGCATAATTTTCAATACCATATTGTAGTAACTGTTTTCCTACTCCTTGTCCTCTGTATTCATTTGAAACAAATAACATTTTAGGCGTCCCATCTCAAATCAAGTTTCATATCTTTTGCGATTTTCTCAACTCTATAACTGGTATTTGTCTATTAATCGCCTAATATATTGCGTACGGTTCCGTACTTTTACCGTCATACACAAATACCTTTATTTCCGTATTTTCATCTACTTCGGCATGAACACCCACTGTATATTCTTTATCGGTTACTTTCAGAAAAGAACAGCTGCCACCTGCGGGAATGTTATCAGAAACAATTTCCTTCTCTCCCGCGCTTAGTAAGTGAACAACAATATCAAAATCATTTCTATTCTGAATCGTCAGTGCTCCTGTTTGGGATATAACCTTTACATCAGAATAAGTTATTACATACTCGTCAGAGGATTCTGCACAAGATACTGAGCAATCCCACTGTGTTATATTCCCTGTAGCTTGGTCTTTTCTATATGATTCAGAAGACCTGTATATTACGAATATAAGAATTGCAATTATAGCAAATACAAGCAATGAACTTAATAATAATGTTATTTTTTTCTTCATTGCCATTCCCTCCACAAACTTCGATTTGTCGTCTTGTTCGACTTCTTGAAAAACTATAATTTAGTCAACTTGGAATTATAGTTTTAAATCATATTCTTTTGGGCTTTGAGCACTTATAGTCACAAATCTTAATTGCTCTTTTTTATCATAAGCATTTTTTAATATCATATATCCATTGATCATGCTAACAGAATATCTTTTTATAATGCTTTTTAAATTGTTGTATATTTTTTTGCTACTTTCATTATCATACCAAATTGTAGATACCGTTGTAGGCAAAATAGTATTCTCAGCATATAATCCACCCAAATCAATAACAATACTTGTTTCATTTGACTTTTGATTTATATGTTTATAATTATCAAGTCGTACTATTTTATCGCTTTTTATAACAAGATACTGATTTCCTATATGACTTCCATTAAGAGAAAAGCCAAAATTATCTGTTTTAGTAATGTCTGTTATTTTATTGCTATCGCTTTTACCGCACCGATAATAGTTTACTATATTGTTTTTTTGAAATTCATTGAATATATTTTCTAAATCTTTTTTCGTTCCAAACACTCGAAAGCTTCTTGAAATCATTTTAATCACCCTTACAACTTCCAATTTTCTGCTCGACAACTTCCAAATCATCAATCTATTTAGCCTATTATAACACCCTGAATATTCCCCTGTCATTCTATTTCTCGCTCATACGGAATGGCCATACAGAAAGGGAGCGGAACATCATCTGTCCGCTCCCTTTCAAATATTTTTTCATCATCCTCTGGAGACCGTCCACATCTCCTTGATCTGGCCGGAGATATCGCTGTAGTTCCAGGTCTTCTCCGTGTTGCTGATGCTGAAGGGGTCGTTGACCGTCACCTGGCCGTTCTCATAGCCGGTGAGCACGATGAAATGTCCCCCGTCCGTGAAATCCCCCGGCAGCATGCTGCAGATCACAGGGTGTCCTGCCTGCAGCTGGGCGGCGAGGGTTCCCTCATCCATCATTCCCTCCTGGCAGGTCAGGCCCCACTGCCGGGCGGCGCTGTCCAGGAAAGCCCAGTAAGTGTTGTTCTCCCCGTCTATGAAACCGTTCTCCTCGCTGTATTTCGCAAGCCGGTAGGGGGTGGCTGTCGTGTCGCCGGTCAGTCCCACGATGACCATGGACATGCAGGTAGGACCGCAGCCGCTTGAGGCAATGGTGCTTGTGCCGTAGGAGCTGTACCCCCACCGCTCGTCCCACTGGAGAAAGTGGGGAATGGCCCCGTTCCCTGTAGATGTCTCCACCGTCTCCGGAACAGGCTTATCTTTATTCTCTGCATAGTCCCGCACAAAATCCAGCGTCTCCTCATTCTGGTCAATAAGGCCAATGATCTCGTCCGGACATCCCTCAGCTCTCGCCTGCTCCTTCACAGCAGCGATCTCCTGGGCTTTCTTCTCCTCCGGTGTGAGCTGCTGCTCCCTGGCCTCCTGCTCCTTCTGGCGTTCTTCCTCCCTCTGCCGGGCTTCCTCCTGGATTCTCTGCTGCTCGGCATAGTGCATGGCAAAGCCCCCCGCAATGCCGGCTGCCAGGATGAGGACAGCTGTCCCCAGTATCAGTCTCTGTGTTTTTCTTCTGTCTCTCTGTTCCTTCAGACCTCTGCTGCCATCCGCAGATTTTCGCTTTTTGTCTTTCCAAATATGTATCACGTCTATCTTCCTCTTCTGCTATGGTTATTTTCTGATGGACAAGGCCGCCAGCAGAGCGCCTGCGGCAATGCAAATATCCCCCAGATTAAAGGTCAGTCTGGAAAGTCTCTTCCATCTGCTCTTAAAAGCTAAATAGTCCACGACCTTTCCCCGCATGGTGCGGTCGTAAAGATTGCTGAACGCTCCTCCGGTGAGAAGCATCATCCCCGCTTTTTCCACTGTATGTCCCTTTTTTCTCATAAGAAATGCATCCCGCACAAGAAGGACAGCTCCCAGCAGAGCTGAGAGCTTCATCACAAACTGAGGATATTTCTCCAGCAAATTAAAAGCGGCGCCCCGGTTGTACACTTTCCGCAGGATCAGATGACCGCCGACCATCTCCAGGTCCTGTCCCTCGGCCACATTGTCCAGGACATATTGCTTGATCCCAAGATCCAGAGCCGCGGCCGCCGCTGCAATGGTATAGAATATCATTTACATTTCCTCTTTTATGCGCACGATCTGCTCCTCGTATTTCTCGATCTGCTCATCTCTCTTCTCGATGGCCTCGCACAGAGCGATCATGTCCATATCCTGTATCTCATTTTTGGTAAATTTTTCGTATACGGCTTTTCCGATATCCTCGAAATCTCTCTGATTGCCCCTCTTCAAAAAGCGGATCTCACTTTTCAACTTCTGGACTTCCATCGTGTCTCCCGCCTTTTTGCTCAGATCACTCGCCACATCTGCCACTTTTTTCCCAAATTCATCAAAAAAATCTGCCATAATTCATCTCTCCTTTGCCTCAGATCTGTCTTAAGCGGTCCAGCGTCCTGTACAGATCCAGCGTTCCGTATCCCCACTCCCTGTTGGGATACGCTTCCCCCGGTCTCTGCCGCGCTCCAAGGATCAGCAGGTTCTTGAGCTGAAGGGTGTCCGCCCCTCTGCTGCCTGTGTAGTACAGGATCCATTCCATCAGGAGCGCCGCAGCACCGGCCGTGATGGCCGCAGCCGCGCTGGAACCGGACCGGACAGCAAACCTGCCGCCTGGCAGCGCCCCCTTCACATCTACTCCCGGGGCTGCCAGATCCGGTTTTATCTTGTCAGTTCTAGTATATCCTCTGCCGGAATGAATATCAACACTATTCTCCCGCCCATTGTAGAAAGCCGCTGTGATAGCCGAGCGCACTGCCGACGGGGAGGTAAGAGTGATGTCCGGATTGGAGCGCAGAAAGTAGACCTCCCCGTCCAGGAACTCCTGCACAGGCAGCCACATGTGAAAGGCGCCTCCCGCAAGCTGCACCGGCTCCACCTGGATCTTCCAGATGCCGGGAGCCGGCGCTCCAAAGCGGAAAAAGATGAGCTGGGAGTCATTTCTCTCCACCAGCAGGCGATAGTCCACAGTCACCAGAGTACCCTCAAAGACAAACCGGAACTGGGAGCTGCCTCCCTGGATAATGGGGATCCTGCCCCGCACCTCCCCGGAGGGGGAGACCAGGGATACAGTCAGGATGTTGGGTATGTCTGTCCACAGCTCTGCCACGAATCCGCGCACGTTTTCCCCAACCCGGATCTCCACCTCCTCCTGATCCTCCGCACTCTCCAGCATGCCATAAAAGTGGTGACGCATGGAGGCCTCATTGCCGGTCCCAACTACGATCCCTTTGTTGATACTGTTAGAATAGTATTCCAGCATCACCGCGAGAGGAGTGGTGCCATTGTGCCCACCCATAGAGCTCCCCAGGGCAATACACAGGATCAGGGGAAGCCCCCTCTTTGCTGCCAGTTCCGCCAGATACCGTATGCCCAGCATAATGTCATTTTCCTGGTAGCAGGGCGCATTTTCCGCTATATAGTAAAAATCCCGCAGATACTGTTTCGCCTCCTTCAGCTTGACAACGCCAATCACCGCCTCGGGAGCTGCCCCCAGAAACTGGTTCTCCTCGTCCGCTCCCCCGGCAGCCAGGCTGGCCACATAGGTGCCGTGTCCATTCTCATCCCGGCTGGGCACTACCGAAAAAGGATCTTCCTCCCTTAGTGCCCTGTCGATAGCTTCCCTTGTGTATTCACTCCCGTAAAACAAACCTTCCGGCATCTCTCCGTCCTGGACAGTCTGGTCCCAGATCGCCTCCACCCGGGTACTCCCGTCCAGGTTTCGGAACACAGGATGCGTATAATCGATACCTGTGTCCACAAATCCGATCATCACATTCTCTCCCATCAGCTCCAAAGTGGGGTAGTTCTGTACCGGAGTGATACCCGCCTGTCCCATAGCCGCCATATCCAGGAGGGTGTAGCACTGCGGGATAGAACTGTACGTAAAACTACCGAAATTCAGAGGGTCCGCCAGCACCTGCTCCACGTAGATCACATCGTACCCGGCCTGGGTCTTCTGCCGGCAGAGCTGTTCCTCCGGCACCGTAAACGCGATCCTGCTTCCTTCTGACTGTATAATAAAATCCCTGTACTCTTCCGAGAGGATCCGCTGACGGCAGATCTGTCTGTCCGCCATATAGAAAACACCTCATATACTTTTGTATTCAGTATATGAGGTGAAAATCACTCTATGACGTTTTTAAATCCCAGGACTTTCCCGGCCTTCCTTCTGTCTTCCTAGCTCTCCAGCCGCAGGGGAGCCTGTCCCCGGAGGGTGATGACCGGCCCGCCGGTACCCTCTATGTAGCTCTCCGTGATGGTGACCTGACCGATGCTGTCATCTTTGGGGATCTCATACATGATATCCAGCATAAAGTCCTCAATAATGGCGCGCAGCGCCCTGGCCCCCGTATCCTTCTTCATGGCCTTTCTGGCGATGGCGCGCAGGGCGTCCTCGTCAAAGTCCAGCTTCACTTCATCCAGCGCCAGCAGCTTCTGATACTGCTTGAGGATGGCGTTCTTAGGCTCTTTCAGAATCTTGACCAGCATATCCTCATCCAGTCCCCGGAGGGTGCAGATAATGGGAAGACGTCCCAGGAACTCCGGTATCATTCCGAAATTTCGCAGGTCTTCTGTGGATACCTTGGACAAAAGGTCTTTGTCCTGATCATACTTATCCTTCAGGTCCGCGTTAAAACCGATGGAAGACTGTTTGGTCAGCCTCTCCTTGATGATGTTGTCCAGATCCGGGAACGCGCCGCCACAGATAAAGAGGATGTTCCTGGTGTTGACCGTGGTCAGAGGCACCATGGCGTTCTTGCTGTTGGCCCCTACCGGCACTTCCACTTCACTGCCCTCCAGAAGCTTGAGCATTCCCTGCTGTACAGACTCACCGCTCACATCCCGCTGGTTAGTATTCTTCTTCTTGGCGATCTTGTCGATCTCATCAATGAAGATGATGCCCTGTTCTGCCTTTTCCACATCGTTGTCTGCCGCCGCGAGAAGCTTGGACACAACGCTCTCAATGTCATCCCCGATGTAGCCGGCCTCGGTGAGGGAGGTGGCGTCTGTGATGGCCAGAGGCACATCCAGCAGCCGGGCCAGGGTCTTCACCATGTAGGTTTTTCCCGAACCGGTGGGCCCGATCATAAGAATGTTGGATTTCTCGATCTCTATATCATCCATCGTGTCTGTGGCCACCCGCTTGTAGTGGTTGTACACTGCCACGGAGATCACTTTCTTGGCATACTCCTGCCCCACTACATACTCGTCCAGTCTAGCCTTGATCTTGTGGGGAGCCGGAATATTTTTGATATCAATGAGAGGCGTCTTCTCCTCCCCCTCTTTTTTCTTCTTGACTTTCTGCTGGCGGGGAGCCGCGTTTTCCAGATCCGACATGTTAAAGATCTGGACACCCGGTATGTTCATCAGTTTGCTGTAGTCGATCTGACCGCTTGTCATGGCGTCAAAACTCTTCTGCATGCAGTCCGAACACACGGAAATATTGTTGGGGAGGTCGATGAGCTTTCCCGTCACACTCTCGGGCCTGTGGCAGATAAAGCAGAACTTCTCATAGCCGTCATCCTTCTTTGTATCTTCCACATGCACATCTTTGTCTTCTACTTTTTCTATTTCGTTTTCATTTCTGTTGTTCTCGTTCTCTGACATGATACATCCTTTCTATTACAATGCCCGGACATCCCCCTGCTCCAGCATCTGAAGAAACTGCTCTTCTGTCAGTATAGGTATGCCCAGTTCTTTTGCTTTCCTGTTCTTGGACGATGTGGAGGCGGCATCATTGTTGATCAGATAGCTGGTCTTTGAGGTGACAGAGCCTGTCACCTTGCCTCCCCTGCTCTCGATCAGGCTTTTGAGCTCGCTCCGGTTTGCAAAATGTTCCACGCTCCCGGTGATGACAAAGGTGGTCCCCTCCAGGTTCCTTTCTCCCTCATCTGAAGCCTCCTGCTCTACGTGCACTTCCCCCAGAAGTTCCCTGTACACCTTCCGGTGCTTCTCATCTCCAAAGTAGTCCACATAGGCTTTCGCGATCACGCCACCTACGCCGGAGACAGCGCTTAAGTCTTCCTCTGTCAGATCCGGCATCTCCTCCGGTGACACGCCCGTCTCCCGGCAGATCACCCTGGCATTAGCCACGCCGATGCCCGGGATGCCCAGGCTGTAGAGCAGGCGGGGAAGAGTAGTCGCTCTGGCCTTCTCCACGCTCTCCATCAGGTTCTGGTAAGATTTCTCCCCAAATCCCTCCATCTCCTGGATCTCTTCCTTATAACGGTCCAGGTGAAAAAGGTCATCATAGGTGCGGATAAACCCTCTGGCAATAAACTTTTCCAGCGTAGCTTCTGAGAGTCCTTCCATATTCATGGCATCCCGGCTGACGAACAGGGCATAGGCTTTGATCTGCTTCGCCTGACACTCCGGGTTGGTACAGTAGAGCGTCTTTGCACTGCCGTCCTGCCGGATCTCCGTCCTTCCCTGGCACACCGGACAGGCTTCCGGGATATCCCTCACGCCGCTGCCAGTGAGATTTCTGGCAATCTGGGGAATGATCATATTTGCCTTGTACACTTCGATCCGATCGCCGACGCCCAGCTTCAGCTCCTCCATGATGCTGATATTGTGCACGCTGGCACGGCTCACTGTGGTACCCTCCAGCTCCACCGGATCGAAGATGGCCACCGGATTGATAAGGCCGGTCCTTGAGGGGCTCCACTCGATCTGCCGCAGGATGGTCTCCCGGGTCTCGTCCGCCCACTTGAATGCATAAGAATCTCTGGGAAATTTTGCTGTCCTTCCAAGAGATTCCCCGTACCTTATATCATCATATATTAGCACAAGACCATCTGAGGGAAAATCGTTTTGCGCTATTTTTTCTGAAAATTTAATAACTTCCGCCTCAATATCTGCCGGCGCCACCACATAGTGCTCCACCACGTCAAAGCCCTGGCCCTTCAGCCAGTCCAGCTGGCGGGCCCTGGAGTTGCCGAAATCCACTCCCTCCGCCCGGACAAGGGAAAAGGCGTAGAACTGCACATTCCTCTTTGCCGTGATCTCGCTGCTCCGCTGGCGCACAGAACCGCTGCACAGGTTCCGGGGATTTTTATACCGGGCATCCGCATCCGGTATCTCCTGGTTGATCCGCTCAAAGTCCCGGTAGCCGATGACAGCCTCCCCCCGGAGGATCAGCTCCCCTTCGTAGGGGATGCGCAGCGGGATATTCTTAAACACACGGGCATTGCCGGTGATCACTTCCCCCACTTCACCGTTCCCCCGGGTAACAGCCTTCGTCAGCTCCCCGTTCTGGTAGGTGAGGACGATGGTGAGCCCGTCCATCTTCCAGGACATGACCACATCATGCTCTCCGGCAAATGCCCGAAGGTCTTCCACATCCTTTGTCTTGTCAAGGGAGAGCATGGGGCTCTCATGCCTCTCTTTTGGCAGTTCACTGACCACCTCGTATCCCACATGGATGGTGGGGCTGCCTGCCAGGGTGACATGGAGCTCTTTCTCCAGATGGACCAGCTCATCGTAGAGGGCATCATACTCGTAGTTGCTCATGATCTCCCGGGATTCCTGGTAGTAAGCCCGGCCGGCCTGGTTCAGAAGATCCACCAGCTCCTGCATCCTCTGCCTTTTCTGTGTTGTCTCCGCTTTTCTATTTTCTGTCCCGCTCATATTTTGCTTCTCCTGTCTGCTTTTTTCTGGTTTCTCCGGCCAGGGAGCGGAGCATCTCCAGCTCCTCCCCCTCCACTTTCCGGTATTCGCCGGGCTTCAGGTCGCCCAGCACAATATTCATGATCCGCACCCGCTTCAGCGTCCGCACTCTGCAGCCGCAGGCCTGGCACATTCTCCGGATCTGCCGGTTCAGGCCCTGGGTGAGGATGATGCGGAAGGTATACTTTCCTTCCCGCCGCACTGTGCAGGGCCTTGTCACGGCGTCCAGCCCTTTCTCCTCATCCACGATATGGACGCCAGCGCTCATCTTCTTTATAAAATCCTCCGTGATCTCCCGATCCACGGTGACCTTGTACTCTTTTTCATGGAGGTTTCTTCCCCGCATGATCTGGTTGATCAGATCCCCGTCATTGGTCATGAGCAGAAGTCCCTCCGAGTCCTTGTCCAGTCTTCCCGCGTAGGTGACGCGGACAGGGTAATCCAGGAAGCGGACAATGTTGTTCTTCGTCCGCCTGTCCTCTGTGCAGATGATACCCACAGGTTTGTAGACAGCCAGGACGACCTTCTCATCCTTTCCGCCAATGATCCGGCTGCCCACCTGGACCCTCTGGCCCGGCTGCACCTTCATGCCGCATGAGGCCCGCACGCCGTCCACCAGCACCTGTCCGCTCTCAATGAGGCGGTCCGCCTCCCTGCGGGAGCAGATGCCTGCCTCGCTTATATATTTATTAAGACGGATCCCTTCCATGTATCCTCCTGCCTTCCTGTCTTTTCTCCCGCGCTCTGCGCGCAGATATTACCACTACAATGTGGTCATTAGGTAATTATACCATGCTTTCCATCCCCGTGGAACACTCGGAAATCAAAAATCAGTGTTTGTAAAAAGGCAGAAAATATACTAAAATGGTTGTAATGCTATTCACACTCAGAAAGGATTATTTCTATGACCATCTTAACGCTGGACACGAAAAAATGTATGTCCTCCCTGCTTCTGTCAGAAGCATTTGACCACTTCTTTTTCATCGAGGGAGAGATCACAACCTTTGGAAAATTTACCATGGACGGCTACATGCAGAAAGACTTTTTCGAGGAGCCCCCGCAGCAGTCCTACGCCTTCTGGAAGGACATCAGACCCTACTGCTTTTCTCTCATAAAAGGAAAGCGCACTCCTCTTGGCTTCCGGTTCATTTTCTCCCTGTCCGGCGACGACATTCCCGCCTTCCTTGAAGAACACAGGCTGGACTTCACGCCCCAGGAGATCCAGGGACTTTTCCTGAATTTCCGCTTCGACGGTTCCCGCCTCACCTGCACCACAGGGGTGTCTGTTTCAAAGTTCACACTGGACAAATCTCTTGAGCAGACCTGGGACAAATGGGCACAGGTCCTCTTTGCAGGACTTCAGATCCCCTTCGAATCAGAACTCTAAAAAGGACTGCGCCCCTCTGCGCAGTCCTTTTTCTATATCTTCATGTATGTAGGTCTTTAGCCTTTCAGTCTCTCTGTAAAATCAGCCATGGCCTCTGAGATCTTGATCTGCTGGGGACAGACTGCCTCGCAGCTCCTGCAGCCGATGCAGGCGGAAGGTCTCTTGTCCTCCGGGAGCGTCGACACCACCATGGGCGCGATAAATCCGCCGCCTGTGAAGCAATGCTCGTTGTAGAGCTCCAGTATCCTCGGGATATCCAGCTCCTGGGGACAGTGGCTCACGCAGTAGTGGCAGGCTGTACACGGAAGGACGATCTTCTTCACCATGTCGTCGGCAATGCCAAGAAGGGTATCCATCTCCTCTTTATTCAGCGGCTTATCCTCCTCAAAGGTGGCGATATTCTCTATCAGCTGCTGTGCGTTTGACATACCGGACAGAGTCACCTTCACCTCAGGCATGCTCTGCAGGAACCGGAACGCCCATGCCGGGATGCTATCCTCCGGGCGGAGCGCCTCCAGCTTCTTTGCGGCCTCCTCGTTTATCTTTGCGAGGGAACCGCCGCGCAGCGGCTCCATCACCCACACAGGGATGTCATATTCCTTCAGGAGCTCCATCTTGCCCTTTGCGTCCTGGAATGTCCAGTCCAGATAGTTGAGCTGGATCTGGCAGAATTCCATGTCTTTTCCGTACTTCTCAAGGAAACTCTTCATCACGTCGTAGTTTCCGTGGGCGGAAAATCCCAGATGGCGGATACGTCCGTTTTTCTTCTGCTCCATGAGATATTTGTGGATGCCGTGGGACTCATCCAGGTAAGCGTCTATGTTCATCTCGCACACATTGTGGAAAAGGTAGAAATCAAAATACTCTGTCTGGCACTTCTTCAGCTGCTCCTCAAAGATTTCCTCCACCTTGTCCATGTTGGAGAGGTCGTAGCCCGGGAATTTATCAGCCAGGTAAAAGCTCTCCCTTGGGTATTTGGAGAGAACGCGGCCCATCACCAGCTCGGAGGTGCCGTTGTGGTATCCCCAGGCAGTATCGTAATAGTTTACACCGTGGTCCATAGCATACTGCACCATATCGGCTGTGGCGGCCTCGTCTACCTTCGCGTCATCGCCGTCAATGACCGGCAGGCGCATGCAGCCCATGCCCAGGGCAGACAGCTTTAAATCTTTGTAATCTCTGTAGATCATCTTTGTCCACTCTCCTTCTCTTCATTTCAGTCATCCTGTATAAAAAGTATCAGGGAACTATATTTTATTATAATTCCCCGATACGAGAACCGCAAATACTTAAATAAAATACCCGGTCATACTTATTTTCTATACTTTTTATTTTGTCAGCAGCAGCATGATCTCGTTGCTCCTCTGTACAAAGGCTGTCATCTCCTCCGGTGTCAGAGGCTTGTGTGCCAGCATGGCCATGTCGTAGAGCTGTTTGCAGATGACAGGTGTGTTCTCATTGTCTCCGTGCTCTGCCACAAACTGTACAAGAGGATGGTTGGCGTTCAGCGTCAGTGTGATCTCGCCGCCAAACATGGATGCATCCATGCCTGCCATGCCGTACATTCTCATCATCTCCTGCATACGGCGGCTCTGCTCGGACAGGGTGATCATGGAAGCCACCTTGTCGTCTTTCAGTTTCTCCACTTTCACGTCCAGCTTGTCATTTTCCATAACTTTGCGGAATGTCTCCACAAGAGCGTCCGTTGTCTTCTGGAAAGCCTCTTTGTCCTCTTCTTTTACTTCCTCTTTTGCATTGTCCGTAATGTCCGCGTCAATGCGCTGGAACTGCAGGTTCGGGTTTCTCTGCTCAAGCTGGGTGATGAACGGAGAGTCGATGTTGTGGTTCAGGATCACCGCATCCTGCCCCTGGTTTTTAAACATGTTAATGTACTGGCTCTGCTGCTGCTCGTCAGATACATAGTAGATGGTGGTCTTGGGCTCTTCCTTCTTCTCCTCGCCCTCCTTTGGCTCCTCTTTTTCCTCCTTGGGGTCGATGAGCTTACCGCCGTTTGCCTCCACGCACTCTTTCAGCGTCATGTATTTGTGATCCAGGCTCTTGAAGAGGATGTAGTCCATCATCTTGTCGCAGAATTTCTCGTCCTTCAGGCAACCGAACTTGATGAACGGGCTGATGTCATCCCAGTATTTCTCGTAGTTCTCCTTGTCAGTCTTGCACATGCCGCTCAGCTTGTCGGCAACCTTCTTGGAAATATAGTCTGCGATCTTATTTACAAATCCATCGTTCTGGAGCGCGCTTCTTGATACGTTCAGCGGCAGGTCCGGACAGTCGATGACTCCCTTTAACACCATCAGGAACTCCGGAATGACTTCCTTGATGTTGTCCGCGATGAACACCTGGTTGTTGTACAGCTTGATGGTTCCCTCGATGGAGTCGTACTCTGTGTTGATCTTGGGGAAGTACAGGATACCCTTCAGGTTGAACGGGTAATCCATATTCAGGTGGATCCAGAACAGTGGCTCCTTGTAGTCCAGGAATACCTTCCGGTAAAACTCTATATAATCTTCCTTTGTGCACTCATTTGGATGCTTTGTCCACAGAGGCTGGGTGTCGTTCACCGGAACAGGACGCTTGTTGATCTTCACCCTGTCTCTGGCAGGAGATACTTCCACCATCTCCTTCTCCCCGTTCTCGTTCTCCTTCTCCTCCATCTTTGCATCCTCGTGGATGTGCTCTACGACCACATCATCGTCCCGAAGGTCCGCCTCATCGATGGTCTCATACTCCTGCTCGGCATTGGCCTTCTCAAGGAAGATCTCCACCGGCATGAAGGAGCAGTACTTCTCCAGCACTTCACGCACTTTGTACTCGTTGGCAAACTGGAGGCTGTCCTCATTTAAGAACAGGGTGATCTCCGTCCCCACTTCCTGCCGGTCTCCATCGGACATCTCATACTCTGTGCCGCCGTCGCTTGTCCAGTGCACAGGAGCTGCCCCCTCCTGGTAGGAAAGTGTGTCGATGTGTACTTCGTCCGCCACCATGAAAGCGGAGTAGAAGCCAAGACCGAAGTGACCGATCATGTCATCCTCTGTCGTCTTGTCCTTGTATTTCTCCAGGAACTCTGTGGCTCCGGAGAAAGCGATCTGGGTGATGTACTCCTCCACCTCGCCGGCTGTCATTCCCACACCGTTGTCGATGAATTTCAGTGTCTTGTCCTCCGGGCTGACGATCACACGGATCCGGGCCTTGTAGTCATCCGGAAGCTGGTACTCTCCCATCATATCCAGCTTTTTCAGCTTGGTGATGGCGTCGCATCCGTTGGAGATCATCTCACGGACAAAGATATCGTGGTCTGAATAGACCCATTTCTTGATAATAGGAAAAATATTTTCGCTGCTGATAGACAGACTTCCTTTTTTTGCTGCCATTTATATCACTCCTTAAATCTCAATCTGTTTTGTGCGGGACCTGACCCGCACCCTCTGCATGTTATGATAATACCCGGGAGCGCAAATGTCAATATAAAATTAGCACTCATCGCAAATGAGTGCTAATAACTTTATAAAATCCATAAACCTTCTATAAACTTTGCTCTTCATGTCTACTCCACGCTCTTCAGAGACTCTACCATGTCTATCTTCTTCAGCTTGAAGTACATGACCCAGTTGACGAACATGGAAAAGCCGAGCGTGAACAGGAAGCTGTACAGATAGCTGGTAAGATCCAGCACCCTGCCGAACATGACGTCGTCCACCTCCACAGTGACAATGACAAACTGCAGCAGCACCCAGCCAAGGGCCATGCCCGCCACCGCGCCGATGAGGGTGAGCAGGACATTTTCCCTGTACACATAGGCAGCCACCTCCGTGTCGTAAAAGCCCAGCACCTTGATGGTTGCCAGCTCCCTCTTTCTCTCCGTGATGTTGATGGTGTTCAGGTTGTAGAGAACGATAAAGGCCAGCATGCCCGCCGAGATGATCAGCACCACAATGACCAGGTTCAGACTCTGCAGCATATCGTCAAGGCGGTCCTCTATACTGGAGGTATAGCTCACGTTCAGCACATTGCTGTCTCCAAGGAGCCTGCCGCCCACTGCCTCGATCTGGTCTGTCTGCCCCTCTTTCATCTTAAACAGCACGCCGTTGGAGGCGGCCTCTTTCCCGAACAGCTCCCTGTAGTAGTCCGGTGAGAGGTACAGGTAGTGTCCCATATAATTCTCGCAGATGGCGTCTATGGTCACTTCCTTCACACCCATGCCGTCGTCCTCCAGAGTGACTGTATCTCCCACCTCCACGCCAAGGTCGCTTGCCGCCTTCTCGGTCAGGATCACCTGCTCCTTCTCCAGGGAGTAGGTCTCCGGCTTTGTCCGGCTGTGGAAATCCAGGAAATCGCCTACGTTTTCCAGATTTTCAGGCACTGTCAGATAGATTTCCATGGAAGTATCTCCCGCTGTCACTTCCAGGTTCTGCATGCGCACCATCAGCTCCCCGCTGACTGCTGACTCGTCCCTGACAAGGGCCGCTATCTCCTCCTTGTCCTCCCGGGAAATCCCCGCGTCAAAGTACACCGCCGCATCGTAGGTCTGGATGCTGTTGTACTGCAGCTCCGGTATGACAAAGATACAGTCCTTCAGTCCGAAGCCCACCACCATCAGGGCCATACAGCCTCCGATGCCAAACACAGTCATGAAGAAACGCTTCTTGTACCGCACCAGATTCCGGATAGAAGATTTCCAGGAAAAATTCAGATGCTTCCATATGATCTTCACCCGCTCCAGAAGGATGCGCTGCCCCTGCTTCGGTGCAGGCGGCCGCATGAGCTGGGCCGGCACGGAGGCAAGCTCCCTGTAGCAGGAGAAAATGGTCGCCGCCAGGGTGCACAGCACGGCGATCAGCGTGGCCTGAACGGCATAGCTCAGGTGATAGGGCACGAGGATGTCCGGTATGTGCTGATACATGATCTTGTACGCATAGATGATGATCCAGGGGAACACCTTCTCACCGAACAGGACGCCCAGCACGCTCCCTCCCAGGGTGGCTGTCAGGGCGTAGGCTATGTATTTCCCGGCAATGGAGAGCTTGCTGTATCCAAGGGCCTTCAGCGTGCCGATCTGTATCCTCTGCTCCTCCACCATCCTGGTCATGGCAGTCAGGCTGATGAGAGCCGCCACCAGGAAGAAGACCGCCGGGAACACCTGCCCGATAGCCCGCATCCGGTCCGCATTGTCCCCGTACCCGTCATACTCGGTGAGGGCGCTGCTGCGGTCCTGGACATACCACTGAGGATTTTCAATCTTGTCGATTTCCGCCTGGGCCTCCGCAATATCATTTTGCGCCTCCTCCAGCTGCCTCTCGCCGTCGGCGATCTGCGCCTCCCCGTCAGCGATCTCCTGAGCCGCCTGGGCAGCTCCCTGCTCGTATTCGGACCAGCCGGCGGCAATCTCCTGCTCTCCCGCCGCCAGGTCCGCCTTTCCGCTGGCGAGCTGGCTTTCCTGACTGTTTATGAGAGCCCACGCCGCGTCGATCTGGGCCTGTCCGGCGTCAATCTGCTGTTTGGAGTCCTCCAGTGTCTGACGGGCGGCGGCCAGCTGCGCCTTGCCGTCCTCGATCTGCTGCCCGTAGGCGAGGAGCTCCTGCTCTCCGGCCAGGAGGGTCTGCTCCCGGGCGAGGAGTTCCTGCATTTTCCCCTGCAGCCCGGCCACTGCCTCCTCCGCACTCTCGTAGGAAAAATCCTCTCCCTGTTCTGCGAGGGCGGCAAGGGCCTCTTGTTCCATGTTCTCCGCGAAAGAAAGCCTTGTGTTCGCATCAGTCTGCCGATCTGCCAATTCCTTCTTGATCTGCTCCCAGCTCTGCAGATAGTCCGTCTCTTCCTGAGTCCTGTTCTCCGGTGGAATAGCAAGGATTTCATCATATTTTCCCTGCCCGGAATTCAATTCGTCTTCTATCCCTTTGAGCTCCTCCCTAAGAGAAGAAAGATGATCCGCCAGCGTCTCCATCTGGGAAATGGACGTTGTCAACAGCTCCTTCCCCGCCGCAATTTCCTGTTTTCCCTGCTCTATGAGGGGCATCTGCTGGGCATACTGGGCAAGGTACTGCACCTCCGACGCGTCCAGCTGCGCCTGCTGCTGTTCCAGCTGGGCCATACCGCTCTCATACTGCTCCCTGCCGCTGTCCAGCGCCGCCTGCTGGGTGCTCAGCTCCTCCTTGCCCGCGGCAAGCCGGGCCTCCCCATCGGCGATCTGCTGCCGGGCCGCGTCCAATTGGGCCTGGGCGTCCTCCAGGGCCTGCCTGGCATCAGCAAGCTCCCGGGCAGCCTGGCTCCGCCCCTCCTCTAGCTCACTCCGGGCGTCAGCCAGCGTCTGGCTCTCCTCGTCCACTGTGGCCTGGGCATCGGCAAGCTCCCCCTCCGCCTCGTCCACGATCTCCTGCCGCCGGGCCTGGCACCTCTCATCCTCGATCTTCTCCAGGGCGTCCACGGCTGCGTCTGTCAGAGAGGTATATCCGTCCGTGTAGGCGATCTCCTGCTCCGCGTCCGTCACCCGCACGCAGATTTCCGAATAGACATCCATACAGAAAGAGTCCGGATCCACAGCGATAAAGCCGCTGACCTCACCGTTTCCTATGGTGCTGCTTCCCCTCCCGAAAGAAATATAGAGAGGGCTGTTCCCTATGCCGACGACCTCAAAGACATCCGTTGTCAGGCTGTCCTCCAGCGGGTCCTCATCTCCTGAAGACAGAGTGATGGTATCCCCCACTCCGTACCCGGATGCCAGGGCGAACTCCTCATCCATGAGGCACTCCCCCTCTTTCTCCGGAAGGCGGCCCTCGCTCACCTGGACATCATTAAAGTGTTCCTGCATGGCCATGACATGAACCACCTGCTCCGTGTCGCCTGTATTGCAAAGGGCGTCCATGCTGTAGGTACCCTCCGCCAGCTCGATGCCGTCCACATCCTCTATGGCCTCCACATCCTCCTCCGTCAGCCCCATGGTCCCCATGACCTTGATGTCCATGAGATGCTCTTTGTCAAAATAGGCATCTCCGGAGATGCGCATGGAAGGCTCCGAGGCGCGGATGCCCGCATAGAAGGCAACTCCAAGCGCCACTATGAGAAAGATGGAGATAAATCGTCCCCAGGATTTTCTGATTTCCATAAAGAAATCTTTGCGCAACATGTTTTTCTTCATACAACCCCTACCATTCTATCGTCTCGACCGGCACCGGATGCGGGTTGGTCTCTATGCTCTCCGCCCTGCCGTTCTTGATTCTTATGATCCTGTCTGCCATCGGCGCGATGGCGGAATTGTGCGTGATCAGGATCACTGTCATCCCCCTCTGACGGCAGGTATCCTGCAGGAGCTTCAGGATGGCTTTTCCCGTGTTGTAATCCAGCGCACCCGTAGGCTCGTCGCACAGGAGAAGCTTGGGATTTTTCGCCAGCGCCCGGGCGATGGAAACCCTCTGCTGCTCTCCTCCCGAGAGCTGGGCCGGGAAGTTGTCCAGCCTCTCGCCCAGGCCCACATGCTCCATGACCTCTCTCGCGTCCAGCGGGTCCCTGCAGATCTGGAGAGCAAGCTCCACATTCTCCAGGGCTGTCAGGTTGGGGATCAGATTGTAGAACTGGAAGACAAATCCTATATCGTCCCTGCGGTATGCAGTCAGCTCCTTCCCTTTGTATTTCGTGATATCCTGCCCGTCTATCCACACTTCCCCGCTGGTGGCTGTGTCCATCCCCCCCAGGATATTCAGGACCGTCGTCTTTCCTGCGCCGCTGGGCCCTACCACCACGGCAAACTCCCCTTTTCTGATGTCAAATGTGATGCCGTTCGCCGCCGCGATGTCGATCTCACCCATGTGATAGATTTTTTTTACATCCCTCAGGGACACGAACTCTGACATATATGTATCCTCCTAACACAGACCGGTATGTCTCTGCTTATATAGTGCTATTATAACACCTGGAGGGACGGATGTACTATCTGAAAAGGGAAGTTTATAAGAATTTTATCTTCTTCAGGCAGGTCCGTATCTGCCTGCTGTATGAGCGGATCATGCGCCCTGCAGCCATACCTCTATTCCTCTGTCATGCAGCTCGCAATGGCCTCCTCGATATAATCCTTCAGATACTCGTCGATTTCCTCCGCTGTGTGGAAGGCGCCTTCCACGTCCGGGTCATAGGCGTAGTCCCGGTAGATCTTTGTATGCTTTCCCGGGTGCTTCTTCAGCTCCAGAGAATGCTTTACAGAGCTCCAGTAACATTCCAGCCGGAAGTATGCCTCTCCTTTTGCATGCAGCTTCGCATAGTACTCGTCTATCTCCCCCGATGAATGGAAGGCATCTTCCACATCAGGATCATACGCATATTCCCGGTAAATCCTTGTGTTCCTTCCCGGGTATCTGCGCAGCATGTCCGAGCGGAACAGTTTGTCGCTGTCTGTGTACTGTTTCATATTCATCCATCCTTTCTGCATTTACTGTTTTCCAAGCATCTTCTCCAGTTTTCTGATCTGTGCAGAGACCTTTTTCTCCATTTGTTTCAGCTCTGCAAGCAGCTTTTCCGCCTCCTCATAGTCCGCCGGGGGCACAGGGCTTTCCCGGTAGCGGCAAAAAGACAGATCGTACCCGTTGGCCGCCAGCTCTTCCCTGTCTACCAAAAACGACTTGCCGGACCTGTCACGGTCTTCTTCCTGCTCCCGGCAGTGGAACTTCCTGATCACAGCCGGAATACCATTCTCGCCGGCGGGGGTCCTTCTCCCATCCAGGCTCATCCCTACAGCCTCCAGCTCGCAGAACCAGACAAAGTCCGTTCTGTCACCGGCGTCCCTGCACCTGGAAAAGACAAGCAGCGCGGTCCGGATCCCCGTGAAGGGCAAAAATACGCCGGCCGGGAGGCCTATCACAGCCTCCAGCCTGTTTTCCTCCACGATCTCCTTTCGCAGCGCCCTGTGGGACCGGGAGGAACCTGACAGCACATCCGGGCTCACGAGACAGGCGCACCTTCCTCCCGGCCGCAGCATCCGAAGAAAAAGCTCCGGGAAAAGAAGTTCGGTCCTCTTTGACCTGAACCCCTTCTGGAGGTCCGGGGAAACCATATCGTAATCTGTCATACCACGAAAAGGCGGCACAGACAGGATCAGGCTGCAGCAGCTCCTGTCTGTATTCTGCTCTGAAAGGCTGTCCAGGCAGGAAAGAGAGACAGCCGCAGTGCCGCATCTGTTTAGATACGCGTTTCCAACGCGGGTCAGCACCGGGTCCATATCATAGCCCCTCAGAATGTGAGCCGGCCTTCTCCCCTCCTTTTCACATTGTTCCGCAGCCGCCAGCAAAAGCTCCGGGATGCGGCAGGCGGGATCGCAGATGCTGTCTTCCGGCCCGGGCCGTGTCAGACCAGTCATCAGCTGAACGACAGGCGCAGGGACCCGGGCGCAAAGACCGCTTCCTGCACAGAGCTTCTCAAGCAGATATTCAAAGCTCTCTTTGGTGAGTCCTTCCAGCTCGTCCAGCAGCCCCAAGATCCTGGCAAGCAGAGCGGGGCCGGCGATTTTGAAGACCGCCCCCCGCATACACGAGGGATCGCGGGACTCCAGAATGCCTTTCATAAACGGGAAGGCCCAGTCACGCACCGTCCGGTACTGTTCCTCCTCCGGAAACATCCGGAAGACACTCCACCGCAGATGAGCGCCGGGTACACGGCGCCCGCCCGCGCTTATCTCCTCCGGGAAGATGTCTCCGCACAAAGTCCCGTCAGCCTTTCTTTCCAGATCCCGGATCAGAAGCAGGCAGGCGATCTGGTCCAGCATCTCCATGCCTCTGCCCAGTCCGCTTCCCTCTAAAAGACGTATCAGGTCATCGAGTTCTTCCATCCTGGTTTTTTCGAGCATTTCTGTCACCTCTCTTCGTTCCATTTGTACGACGTATAGCGTCCGCCGCTGATCTTCAGGATCTCGTTTTGTTCCTGGAGCTCCCTGAGGGCTCTCTGGATCGTGATCTGACTGATATCCGGACATGCTTCCATCAGCTCGGACTTGGTGATGCTGCCGGGATGATTCCTGTCAGCCTCACGCACCCTCTCTTTTTTGGATACTCCACTGCAAAGAGGGGCTGTCCTCAGAGAGAACTCTCTGTATGTCTCCCGCAGCGCGCAGAGGAAACCTGTCACCGCCCCCTGCAGGCTTCCGGGCGATTCCGCCAGCCCCAGAAGGCCCTCTTCCAGGCATGTGTAGCTGATCACATGGTGTCCGGAACGATACAGCAGCAGCCGGGCGAGGAGGCAGAAAAGACGCCGGTTCCCTCTCCGAAAGGGGCGGGCGGCCAGAAAGTCAAAAAGGAATACGGAAGTCAGCAAAAGCGGCTCCGCCCCGCCCGCATTGAGCAAATCCTCATATATCCGGCAGTCCTCCTCTATATCCGACATCCTCCGGCTGTCCCGCGGCCCCTTTCCCTGTCTCGTGGCCAGCTTTTTCTGGAACTCTGTCAGCAGAGGAAGGCCCATCTGCAGATACCTGTAGTCATTGCGGATCATCTCAAGCGCATCCCTGTACCCCGCCGCCTCCTTCTCCCCTTCCGTCACAGGGATCGTCTTATTCTGAGCCAGCTTTTTCAGGCGCCCCCTGGATACCGCAGCCTCTGACAGCCTGCATGAGGCGTCTATGCTCCTGACCCTGGCATCTGCCTCCAGGTATACAAGGACATCCGCCCCCTCTTTTTCCAGGAACGATTGTCTGCCCCTGCACTCATAAATTTCGGTGAGCAGAAGCACGATGTCCTGGGTGAGCAGACTGCGGCACCTTTTTTCATAAGTATCCTTTTCCACCCTCTATCCCCCTTTCTATGTCCTGATTATATCATCAAATCTGCGGCACGGCATGCTCCCGCCCATTTTTAATTTAATCATTTTATCAGATTTGATTAAATTAAAACCCGTAAAAAAACAGGGGAGCTGAAGGGGCGGGAGCCCCTAGCCAATCCCCCCGTTAAGCGCCCCCAGGACAAACACGGCGATGGTGAGAATACAGAATACATATTTGTAGAGAGGATAATACCATTTTCCGATGGGATGCTTCCTCCCCGTGGACACAGCTTCCTCCACCGCTCTCCTGCCCCATACCCAGGCGAACATGATTCCTGCAAGCCCGGCTCCCAGAGGGCAGATGTAGATGGACACAAAGTCCATCCACTGGGAGACGATCCCCTGGATACACAGGGAGACTGCCGCTCCCACCGCCGCAATGACAATGACAGCCTTTGCCCGTCCAAACTTCAGGTTGTCCTGGAGCGTGGCCACCGGCGCCTCATAGAGATTGACAAGGGAGGTAAGCCCGGCAAACAGGGCCGCCAGGAAAAAGATGAACATGACGATCTGCCCTCCGGGCATGGTGGAGAACAGGTGGGGCAGAGAGATGAACATCAGGCCCGGCCCGCTCTCGGAGAGCACAGCCCCCGTAGTGGCCATGGCGGGAATGATGACCAGGGCCGCCAGCATGGCCGCGCAGGTGTCACAGATCGCCACCGTGATGGCGGAGCTCACCGTATCCTCCTTGTCCGACAAGTAAGAGCCGTAAATGATGGTCCCGTTGCCCGCCAGAGACAGAGAGAAGAAGGACTGCCCCAGGGCAAACACATACAGCATGGGGTCCTTAAAGGCCTCCGGCCGGATGGTGAACATCCACCTGTAACCGTCCGCCGCCCCTGGCTGAAGAGCCACGTAGACTGCCAGACCGATAAAGAGCACATAAAAGACAGGGATCATAACCTTGTTGGCCTTCTCGATCCCGCTGCTGATCCCCGCCGCCATGATGACGAATGTGATCACCAAGACAATGATAAGCCACAGGTTATTTCCAAAGGAGCTGGCCATCTGCCCAAAGGACGCCGCAAAGCCGTCCACACTGTCGGATTTCAGCACAGATCCGGTGATGCTCCCGGTCATATATTTGACGATCCAGCTCACCACCACAGAGTAGCCAATGGCAAGCGCCAGTGCCCCCAGCATGGGAATGGCACCTATGGCACGTCCGATGTTTCGTTTGCTCTCCCCTCTGGAAGCGCAGGCAGTGCCGAAGGCCTCCACAGGGCCAGACCGCACGGCCCTTCCAAAGCTCATCTCCCCCACAACTCCTGAAAAGCCAAGCAGCACATCAAAGATCAGGTACACCAGCAGAAAAGAACCCCCGTAAGTCGCCATGCGGTATGGGAAAAGCCAGATATTTCCCATACCCACCGCTGAGCCTACGCAGGCAAGGATAAACCCGGTCTTTGAATTCCACCACTCTCGCTTCTGTGATCCATTTGTATTCTTCATCATTTTCTCCTTCTCATTTTCCCGGCATCCGCTGCCTTTTTTCTGCACAAAAGAAGGCCGCCGTACCGAGTGGACATGCCGCCGGCGCAGCGCCTTCCTTAAATCTCTCTGTCTCATGATTCAATTCCGGACAAGGTCAGTACCTGTCGTAGTACCCCAGATAATCCTCCGACACGATGGTCTCACTGGGCACCAACTCCAGTTCCAGCTCCTCATCCGTGTTGGAAAACACCGCCCCCTGAGGCAGCACCACATTCCTATATATGCTCTCCGTCTCGGAGCTGTCAGTGAGCCACGGGTACAGTGTCTGAAGTTCATTCCCCTCCTGATCGCAGATGGTGATCTCCGGGGCCCCATAGCCAGAGACTGCCGAAAGATCGTACACACCCGCCGGGAAATCCTCCCCCACTGTCAGCGTCTGCCCACCGCTGATGCGGACGCTCTCTGTCAGAGGATTGGGCAGCCCGCCCGTCGTCTGTTCGGCCTGGGCATTGTCCGCCGATAGCGTCAGATAGCCATCGCCCGATATAGATACCACCGCCCCTGTATAGAGACGGATATCATCCACACTGGTGACCTCGTCATCCACAGACTCATAGAGATAGATCCCGTTCTCCGCATCGTCCACAGACAGGGAGATATAATTGTCCCCCTGGCCTTCCATCACATAAGTCCCCTCCGGTATATGTACACCGACCACGTAATCTCCCTGGGCAAACTGCTGGGAATAGCTCACCCCGTCGGCAGGGATCTCCCTGGTTACATAGGCATAGGGGTCATAATCATAGTCCTCATAACTTTCATAGTCTGTATAACTGTCATATTGACTCTCATCGATGTACTGGTCCACCAGCGGGAAAATGACCGACACCACGATCACCAGAATGATACTGACTGTAACGAGCTTACCCACCCTGGACCTTCTGTCCCGCTTTTCCCCCTCTATATAAGTATTGTAAGGCTGGGCCTTTTTCCGGCTCCTGCCGGATCTGGCCCTGCTGCCGGATGACTGTGCCAGCGCGCTCCGTTCCTTCTCTTTCTGCTCCCTCTCCTGCCTGGAGCGGTCCTTGCGTCTGCTGTCATACTCGGGCTGATGCACATGAGTCAGGGGCTGCCCGTCACAGCTGCTCCGGTTGATCCGGTAATGTTTCTCTGATTTGTTGTTGTCCAGACCGCACTCTGTACATACGTTTCCGCTGTCCAGCTTCCCTCCGCACAGGCTGCACCGCTCTTTAAAAAACATAATCCCGCCCTCCTTGTCCCCTCTGTCTGACAGAACTCTATCTTAACAAGAAGTATACCATACTGCGGGCTGTTTTTGCACCCTTGCCCGGTTAAAATTTTCTTCCTACAAGGTCATCCAGGCTCACCTCGAAAACATCCGCCATCCTGCAGAGTATAAAGATATCCGGAGTCCTTTTGCTGTGCTCATACGAAGAAAGGGATGTCCTGTCCACCCCTATCTTTGCCGCCAGCTGACGCTGTGTCATATTCTTTTCAAGCCGGAGCAGGCGTATGCGGGCTCCGACTCTGCACTCCTCCGTCCTCATCCTTACATGTTTTCCTCCAGGTTTTCTTTCATGTCACGGATCATGCGCCGGATGATCTTCAGCTGGGCGCCGTCAAGCTGTTCCAGCTCCTGTGATATCTCGCCGAGGTAAACGCTCCCGGAATCCTCCAGGCTGTCACACAGAAGGTGGTCTGTCGTTGTCCCCAGCGCATTTGCCGCCTTCACCACAAAATCCAGGCTCGCTTTTGTACTGCCATTTTCCACATGGCTGATGTGGGGAATGGAATACTCTATTTCATAAGACAGGTCCTGCTGGGACATATCTCTCATCTTCCGTATTTCTTTCAGCCTCTTCCCAAGCATTTTATAATCCATGATCTCTACCTCCGGCGCTTGTACATCCATTTTATTAGAAAGCGTTTTCTTTTAACATGCACCATAGAGATACTTATATGTATATACTTTAAAATGAAGTTAAAAAAATTTTCTCCACTGACTTTCCGCTTTTACATCACCGGAATTGCCAATGGAGAAATTTTCTCCCTTATATTTTCGAGCTGCCCTCCTGCAGCTTGCCGCATATGCGCAGCAGAGCCTGTACGTCCTCTTCTCGCTTCTTATCTGACGCAGATCTTCTCCATCTTCTCTATCACATCCGCGCTGTCATATTCATCTGCCATGACTACCAGGCTGTCCCCCGGAAAAAGCCTTGTGCTTCCCTTGGGGATCAGCTCCCTGTCTCCTCTTTTTACTGCCACGAGAAGACTGTCCCGGGGCCATTCCAGATCCCGCACCAGTTTCCCGGAAGCCGCTGATCCCTGGCCCACCACAAACTCCCGCAGGATCTTCTCTCCGCTCTCCTTCACCTGCTCCCCTCTTCTTTTCAGGAGTCCCGCGAGCAGGCTCTCGTATATGGGCTCTGATTTCAGCAGAGAGGCCACGATATAGGCACAGATGGAAACCACAGCCAGGGAAAAGAGCTGGCTCACTGTCCCCGTCATCTCAAAGATCAGGATGATCCCTGTCAGGGGGGCACGCACAATGGCTGTAAAATAGCCCGCCATAGCAAGAAGCACAAAGTTGTTCAGATAGATCATGTCAATGCCGAAAATCCAGTTCCCGGCCTGAGCAAAGATCCCGCCAATAAAGGCGCCGATGATGAGCAGCGGAAAGAAGATCCCTCCCGGAGCCCCCGATCCAAAGCTGACTGCCGAGAATAGGAAACGGCCAGTCACCAGAAACAGCATCGTGCCCGCAGCCATTCCTCCTGCTGTCAATTCTTCCACAAGGCTGTGCCCTGTCCCCAGGAGCTGAGGAGCTACAAGCCCCAGGACCCCCGCCAGCAAAAAGGGGATCAGGATCTTTCCCGCAGTGGACAGCCCCGGAATATGGTTGTACAGGGACTGGACTTTCAATGTGAACCAGTTGTAGAACACTCCGAGAAGTCCCAGCACACATCCCAGCAGGACGAGAAGCCCATAATACTCCGGAGGCAGTGTCTCTGCCAGTGTAAACTGAAAGACCGAGTCCGTCCCCAGCACGGCTGTACACAGAAAATCCGCCGTCAGGGACGCGGACATGACAGACAGCAGCACGGACACCGAAAAATTCTTGTGCACCTCCTCCAGGGAGAACATGACTCCCGCCAGGGGCGCGTGAAAGGCGGCTGCCAGCCCGGCGCTGGCCCCGCATGTCAAAAGATATCGCTCCTCCGTCTTTCCCCTGTCAAGATATCTGGAAGCGCCCTTTCCCACCATGGCTCCCAGCTGTATGGAAGGGCCTTCCCGCCCCAGGGCCAGCCCGCCCAGTATACAGAGAAAGCCTCCTACGAACTTGGCGGGGAGCACACGCCACCACGTCTGGTCGATCTTTCCGATCATCTCCCCCTCCAGCTGGGGAATACCGCTGCCGGATATGAGGGGCTCAAAGTCAACCAGCTTTGCCACCAGAAGAGCCAGCAGGACCAGCACTCCGAACCACAGAAGGATCCACAGGGGCTTTCCCGTTATAAAATCCAGGATCATTTGCAGCCATCGCCCGGCATTTTCCAGGAGCAGCCGGTAGAGCAGGACCACCAGGCCGGCAATGCCGCCCACAATGATACCCTCTCCGATCAGAATGACCTGAAAATGTTCCGCCCGCCGGATGGTCGCGGATATACCTTTTTTCTCTTCATCCATTGTCTCATTCCTCCGGGGATCATTTTATCATATCAGGGAGTACTTTGCATTGCACTCACCTCAATTCTCAAACGGCCGATATCTCCTGCCAGGCGGGAAACCCGTAGGCGCTCCTGGCACTTTTCACCGCAGTCGTTATGGCCTCGCTCATGGCTTCCGCCGCCAATGTACCTACCAGATCCTGGTCAGCTGACACTTTTGTGCCATCTGCAGCTGCCACTGACACTGCGTAGATACTATCCCCGTCTGCCGAAGTGTGGACCGGCCTGATGGACCGGGCATAACCATCGTGAGCCATCCCCGCAATCTTACAGAGAGCGGGCTTCTGAAAATCCGCATTTGTCAGGATAATGCCAATGGTAGTATTGCCTGTAAATTTATTATCCACTACCCGGATATCCGCGCACATCAGCTCTTCTGTCAAACGGAAAGAATGCCTGTCCTCTGCCAACAGCCCCGCCAGTTTCTCTCCGCTTCTCCAGTCGTAAATGTCGCCCAGAGCATTGACCGCCACTACTGCCCCCACCTGCAGATCCCCGATCTGCATAGCATAGCTGCCGATACCGGATTTCATGCAGTACTCCATACCTGCAAATTTCCCCACCGTAGCTCCACAGCCCGCACCATAATTCCCGTCTCTGTAGTTTCCTTCTTCCGCCATCAGACACGCCTCGTACCCCATGTTCCTGTCCGGTCTGGCTGACGGATTCCCTACTGTAAGATCAAAAAGATCCGATTGACAAACAAGCGGGACCTTCGTCACACCCACGTCAAAACCAATCCCTTTTTCCTCCAGATACTGCATGACTCCATCGGCAGCGCCCAGCCCAAAGGCACTCCCGCCTGCAAGGACCACCGCATGAATCGCCTGGGCGGCAGCCAACGGCTTCAGAAGTTCCGACTCCCTGGAAGCCGGGCCCCCGCCCCTTACATCCAGTCCAGCCGCCATTCCCTGTTCTGCAATAAATACCGTGCACCCGGTGCCCCCTTCTGGGTCCTGCGCCTGCCCGATCTTAATTCCGCTGATATCTTTTATACGAATCTTACGTTTCATCTCTTTCCTTCCTGTCCGCCCTACCTGTGCATAGAAAAGGACTCTTCATCATAATGTTTCAGGTTATCGTAGATTCCTCTGTCGTCTGCCTCCCGGATCAGCGCATCCCTGGACTTCTTTGCCATCATCTGGTCTTTGAAGGAGCTGGGTCCTCCCACGCAGCCACCCTCACAAGCCATACCCTCGACAAAATCCTCCGGCAGGCGCCCTACCTTCATAAGGAGCAGGGCCTTCTTGCACTCCGCAGATCCGTTTGCCTTACAGACTTTGATATCCACATCGCTGCCGGACTCTTTCAGGCTCTCCAGCACCGCTGCTGTGACACCGCCGGAATTTCCAAATCGCTTGCCAAACACAGAGGACTCCTGATAGGTATTCTCCGACGCTTCCAGCCGCACACCTTTCGCCCGCATCATGGCCCGTATCTCGCTGTATGTAAGCACATAGTCTGCATTTCCCTCGATCTTCTGGTCCACCACCTCTGATTTCTTGGCCAGACAGGGACCGATAAACACAGTCACGGCCTCCGGATCCTTCGCCTTGATCAGGCGGGACACGCCGCACATGGGAGACACGGTAGTGGAGATGGCATCGCTCAGCTCCGGATAATGTTTGCGCACCATGTTGACAAATCCGGGACAGCAGGATGTCACCTTCTTCTTGCCCTCCTCATAGGCTTCCCGCCACTCCTGCGCCTCGCTCTTGGCTGTCAGGTCTCCTCCCAGCCCCACTTCTACAAATCCGGTAAAGCCCAGCTCTTCCATGGCTTTCTTCCAGCTGGCCATCGTGATCTCCTGGCCGAACTGTCCCTCTGTGGCAGGGGCCAGCATGGCATAGACATGCTTCCCGGACCGGATGGCATCGATCACATCCACGATCCATGTCTTGGAGCCGATCGCCCCGAAGGGGCAGCTGTGGATACACTTCCCGCAGCGGATACACTTTTCCTCATCAATGACAGAGATGCCGTACTCGTCATAGGAGATGGCATCCACCGGACAGCTGAATTTGCACGGCCGCTTCAGATGGGCAATGGCATTGTAGGGGCAGGCCTCGGCGCACTTTCCACACTCCTTGCACTTGGAGGCATCGATGTGGGTGCGGTGGCGTCCCCTCTCGATGGCCCCGAATTTACAGGCATTCATACATGCCTTTCCCAGACAGTTCTGGCAGTTCTCCGTAACTGTGTAGCTGGAGATGGGGCAGTCCTCACAGGCGGAACTGATGACCTGGATCACATTTCCGTCATCCACCGGCCCCGGCGCCTTTCCCTCTGCCAGCCGCACTCTCTGCCGGATGATCTCCCTCTCCTTGTAAATGCAGCAGCGGAACTGCGCCGTCGGCCCGGGAATCAGGGTAAAGGGGATATCCTCCTTCCTCTCTTCCAGCTCCCCGGCAAATGCAAGTCTCGCCACTTCCTCCAGAACTGCATGTTTAATCTTGATCACATTAGCGTCTGCGTACTTCACTTTTTTCTCCTCCATAATTACTCATTCATTCTGCGTGTCAGATACCCGGATGCTGTATTTCTCTGCTTACAATCATATCATGTGAGAGCGCTTTTTTCCAGCAGCACCTCTACTCTCCCAGCACCGCATAGTCTTCAAACATGATGCGGAGGCGGTCTATCACTCTGGATGTATGGTAATGACCGCAGTACCATCTCTGATAATCCAGTTTTTCTTCAATCTTCTCCAGCCAGATCTCTGTGGACTTATCCACCATGGACTGATCGATAAAGGGAAGATATTTATCCACAGGCTCATATTTCAGGGGCAATGTGTGGCTCAGGACATAGTCCACCTTCCACTCTGCCCTGTCCAGCTGCTCTTCCACATATTTTTTGATGCCGGGGGATGGCTGTTCATTGTCATACCAGGCATATCCCTTCTTCTGCCGGTAAAATTTGTCCACACTGTAAGCACCCCCGATGGCAATAGCCTTTTTGCCGTCAAAATCATAGATCTCCCCGTCTTTGGCAAACAGAAGCGACGGGTAGGCATCTTCCACGTAAGCCACAGCGCCGCTCCAAAGCGTCTCCCTGTACGTCTTGATGGCAAAAGGCCTCTGCTCATGGTTTCCGTGTATACAGAAAAATGTGAGCGGCAGCTCTGCCAGGTGCTCCTTGATCGCCGCTGCCTTATTCCCGAGAAAATAGTTGATGCCGGCATCCCCCAGGATAATCAGGATATCCTCCCGTGTAGTCCGCCTCTCCCTGCAAAAATCGTCAATACGGTCAAACACCGCATGTGTATCCCCTGTCAGATAGATCATAACTTTATACCCCCTTTGTTAAAATAAGTTCCAAAAATGCCTCCCCGTACTGTTTGACTTTCTTCTCCCCCATTCCGTTCACATCCAGCAGCTCCTCCCGGGTCCGGGGCATCCTGACGCACAGATCCCGGAGCGTCTTGTCTGAGGCCACCATATAGGGCGGGATCTTTCTCTTTCCCGCCAGTCTCATGCGCAGCTTCCGCATCTCCTCAAAGAGCTCCTGCTGGCTCTCTGTCAGGTCTGCTGTCTGGGCCGGCCATCTTCCCGAAGCACCGGCCTTCCGGCTTTTGCCTCTTCCCTCTTCTGCCTTCTCTTCCTTTTTATAGGAAATGATAAAGGATTCTGCCCCCTCCTCAAGCAGCTCCTCCGAGCGCTCTGTCAATTTCAGGAGCATATATTTATCTTTCGTCTGCCTCAGATAGCCCCGCTCCACCATGGCGCGGATCACATCCTGCATCCGGGCTTTTCCAAGTTTACTCTGCTTCCCGTAGGACGGGCTCTTGTCCATGCCCCGGTCGCGTATCCTGGCCGTGTTCTCCCCAAGGAGCGTACCGGCGATCATGCTCTGCCCGAAGCGCTGTCCGCAGTCCCGCACACACCGGACCACATCAGCAGCTGCCTCCAACGCATCCATCTGCTCCATCTCAGCCAGACAGTTGCCGCAGCTGCCGCACCCGTCTTCCGCCTGCTCGCCAAAATAGCGGAGGATATAGCTGCGCAGGCATCCTGTGGTAGTGCAGTACCCCTCCATTTTCCGCAGACGCTCCATGTCCTGCTCCCGGATCATCCGCCTCTCTTCTTCTGTGTAATCCTGATCCACCTCCTTGCTCTCCAGAAGGAGCCTTCCGATCATAGTGTCCTGGGGAGAGTAAAAGAGGATACACTCCGCCGGCTCCCCGTCACGGCCGGCTCTTCCAGCCTCCTGATAATAGTGTTCCATACTCTGGGGCATATTATAATGCAGCACAAAACGGACATTGGACTTGTCGATCCCCATTCCAAAGGCATTGGTGGCAATGATCACCCTGCCCCTGTCATATATGAAATCCTCCTGACTCGCCTTCCGCGCCTCAGGGCTCATGCCTGCATGGTACCTGCCCACGGAAAATCCGGCATTCTCCAGATAGAGGTACAGCTCGTCCACCCCTTTTCTGGTGGCGCAGTACACAATTCCGCTCTGGCTGCTGTGCTCTGCCAGGTACCGGCGGACGCGCTCTTTCTTGCTACCGCCTTTTTGCACCTCAAAATAGAGGTTGGGTCTGTCAAATCCCGTCACGGTCTCGTAGGGGCGGACAAGTCCCAGAGAGGACAGGATATCCTCCCTGACTTTTTCCGTGGCTGTGGCCGTGAAGGCGGAGACCACCGGCCGCACAGGAAGCTGCCGGATAAAGGAGCTGATCCGCACATAGCTGGGGCGGAAATCCTGGCCCCACTGGGAAATGCAGTGTGCCTCGTCCACTGTAATCATAGACAGGTGGGCATGGCCGGCAAAATCCAGAAACCGGGGCGTCTCTAAGCGCTCCGGAGCCACATAGATCAGCTTGTACCTACCCGCCTTTGCCAGTTCCAGCGCCCTCGCTGTCTGGGACTCCGTGAGGGAACTGTTGATGTAGGCCGCATGCACCCCCGCCTCATTGAGGGCTTTAACCTGATCCATCATCAGAGAGATAAGGGGCGAGACAATCACTGCTGTCCCCGGCATAAGGAGGGCCGGGATCTGATAGCACAGTGATTTGCCCGCCCCTGTGGGCATAACAGCCAGCACGTCCCGGCCGGAGAGGATCTGGTCTATGATCTCCTCCTGTCCGGGGCGAAAGGTATCGTATCCAAAATATGTTTTGAGTATCTGCTTTTTCTGCTCTTCTTCCAATCAGTCTTCCTCACTTTTCTCCATTTCATCCGCATAGATCCGCCAGGTCCTGTCGTCGAAGAGAGCCCACTCGACAAGCTCCAGCTTCCCCGGATGCTCCCTGGCAAACTCCCTGGCAGTGCGCACTGCAATCCCGGCCGCCTCCTCCACAGGGAAATGATACACGCCCGTTGATATGGAAGGGAAGGCGATCCTGCGCACCCCCTTTTCCACAGCCAGCTCTAAGCAGGACCGGTAGCAGGAGGACAGCAGCTCTCTCTCATTATACCTTCCTCCCCGCCACACTGGACCGGGCGTGTGGATCACGTATTGGCACGGGAGCCTGTAGGCCCCGGTAATCCTGGCTTCTCCAGTCCGGCAGCCGTGGAGGGTCCGGCACTCCTCAAGGAGCCCCGGGCCTGCTGCCCGGTGAATGGCGCCGTCCACTCCTCCGCCTCCTAAAAGACTTGTATTGGCCGCATTGACAATGGCATCCACATCTGTAAGTTTTGTAATATCGCCGCGCACAGCTTTAAACACCGTCCCGCTCATGGCGCATCCCTCCCGTGCTCTCTTTTTTTGCCATTATAACACAAATAAGACACACTGCCCACTTCCGGGCCAAAAGCCGGGCGGTGGGAAAAAATAAAAAAAAGGGAAACATGCAAAAAGCGAAATTTCGCTTGATATACCATGAGAAATTTCGCTTCTTTATTGACTATTACTGCCCATCCCCGTATCTTTTGACAACTTTTTTCTGAATGCGCAAAAGAGCCTCTGCATCCTGCGGTCCCAGAAACTCCAGCAGCCTGGCCACATCCCCCAGAGCTCTCTCCCTTTTATCCTCGATCTCTTCCCTGCCTGCAGCTGTGACAGCCACGATCACCTGTCTGTTATCCTGACAGTCCGCCGTGCGGGTAATCCACCCTTTGATTTCCATATGCTTTAGCAGGGCAGCGATCCGGGCCGTGCTGACTTTCATCTCCCTGCTGAGAGCCTTCGGGAAAGCTGTTCCTCCATGGTCTGTCAGATAATTCAGCACAAAAAACTCTCCTTTTGTCAGCCTGGCAAGCTCTTCATTGGCCGCCACATGGGACCATTCAGACCGTAT
Organism: Lachnoclostridium phocaeense; assembly: GCF_959599685.1. Classification (NCBI taxonomy): domain Bacteria; kingdom Bacillati; phylum Bacillota; class Clostridia; order Lachnospirales; family Lachnospiraceae; genus Lachnoclostridium; species Lachnoclostridium phocaeense. The sequence goes on along the minus strand of NZ_CAUGIN010000016.1, from coordinate 10,809 downwards.
TTTCAAAAGTTCTTCCGCCATCTCTTTATAATCCATGGTTCCTCCCATTTGCAAATGCTACTCGTGTTAGTAAAATCATATGCCTCAGCATCCGGTTTGTCAATCATTATTCCCCGGGACACTGGGCATCACGTACCGCTGTTGAGGCAGGCTGTCCTAGACTGTGTAGACGCCCTGCGCCTTCAGCTGCCGGATACACTGTTTCCGCACAAACCAGAAGCACACTGCCTGCATGGCGATAGTGAAGATCCAGGATGCCGGGTAGGAGATAAACAGGAAATGCAGGGATCTGTGCTGCGGAAAGAATCCATAGATCCATACAATCCTTGTCCCTACCGTCCCGATGACAGACAGGATCATAGGCACGGCTGAGCGGCCCATTCCCCGCAGCGCCCCCGGGAAAAGATCCATGATACCGCACAGGAAATAGGGCACTGTGGTGATGGAGAGGATCTCCAGACCGCACTGGATCACCTCCGCCTCAGACGTATAGATCCTGAGGAGCTGAGATCCGAACACGTAGGCCCCCACTCCCAGCACAAGAGCCGCCCCGGCTGACAGAATCATACAGTCTGCCAGCACCCGGTCCATGCGCTTCTGTTTTCCCACACTGTAGTTCTGGCTTGTAAAACTCATACAGGCCTGGGTTACCGCATTCACCGACACGTACAGAAATCCCAGGATGTTGTTGGCCGCCGTGTACCCGGCCATGGCCGTGGAGCCAAAGGAGTTGACCGAGGACTGGAGCATGGCGTTGGAAAAATTGATCACCGTGCTCTGGATGCCCGCAGGGATCCCCACCTGGAAGATCCGTTTCACATAGACGCTCTTAATGGCAAGTTTTGAAAACCTGAGCTGATAGCTGCCCTCCGTCCGGTGAAGGCACCAGAGCACAAGAATGCAGGAGACCATCTGGGACGCCACCGTGCCCACAGCCACACCGGCCACCCCCAGCGGGATCACGATGACAAGCAGCAGATCCAGCGCCACATTGGCCATGCCTGCCACACACAGGAACATCAGAGGCCTCTTTGTGTCCCCCACAGCCCGAAGAATGGCAGCGCCGTAATTGTAGAGCATAAAAAAGGGCATTCCCAGAAAATAGATCCGCATATACACAGCAGACTGCCCGATCACATCCCCGGGCGTGTCCATCATCTCCAGGGCAAAGCGTGACAGCCCGAATCCCACAAACGCCATGACAATGCCGCTGATCAGCGCCAGTGCAATGGCTGTATGTACTGCCTCCGACATCTCTTTGTCCCGCCTGGCCGCATAGTATCGGGCTGCCAGGACGTTGGCTCCCAGGGAGATGCCGATGAAAAGGTTGGTAAAAATATTGATCAGCGCTGTCGTGGATCCCACTGCCGCCAGAGCCTGGCTTCCGCTGAATCTTCCCACCACGATAATGTCCACTGCGTTGAACATCAGCTGCAGGATACTGGTCAGCATCAGCGGGAGTGAGAAGGAGATCAGCTTGTCCATGATGGATCCGTTGCACATATCTATTTCATATTTATTCTTTTTCAAAGTACTTTCCCTCCGCTTCCTTTTCTGCACAGGCTATCTTACTGCGTTCTTCCTTTTTCGTCAATAGCTTCCATCACAGCCACTCACTGTATCTGCGGATATAGATTTTCTTGATCACTGTTGTCAGAATCATGTACGCCGCGATGATGCCCAGCAGCCACACAAAGTAAACGGCAGGCAGACCGGTCAGCCCAAGGGCCTCTCCTGCCGGGGTAAAAGGAAGCGCTGTGACAATCCCGATCCCGGCCAGGGACAGCAGCGTGACAGACATGGACGCCCGGCTCTGTATAAATGGAAGCTTTGCCGTGCGGATCATATGGATGACCACCGTCTGGCTCCACATGGACTCCACAAACCATCCTGTCTGGAAAAGAGCAGCATACAGTGCCCGGGCGGCCGGATCCTGGAGTTGCGTGAACAGTTGCCCTCCTGTAAACATGGGGCAGATCACAAAGTACATCAGCACGAAAGTTGCGATATCAAACAGCGAGCTTACCGGCCCGATCCAGAGCATGAACCGGCTGATCCCGGATGCATCCCATTTTCGCGGTTTCTTCAGCCAGTCCCCGTCCACATGATCCCAGGAAATCGCCATGCAGGAAATATCATAGATAAGATTCAGCAGAATCAGATGGACAGACTCCATAGGAAGGAAAGGAAGGAATGCACTGGCTGCCAGTATGGAAAAAATATTCCCGAAATTGGAGGAGGCCGTCATCTTGATATATTTGATCATATTCGCATACGTCTTTCTTCCTTCTGCAACTCCCTGCTCCAGTACCATCAGATTCTTTTCCAAAAGAACCACCGAGGAGGACTCCTTCGCAATGTCCACTGCCGTATCCACGGAAATTCCTACATCCGCCGCCTTCATGGCCGCCGCATCATTGATCCCGTCCCCCATATAGCCCACACAGTGGCCTCTTTCCCGGAGCACTCTGACAACGCGGGCTTTCTGCGAGGGCGACAGCCTGGCGAACACTGTGATCTGCTCTGCCTTTTCCCCCAGCTGGACATCTGTAAGCTGTTCTGTCTCCTCCCCCAGAAGGACCCTTTCCGCATCCAGGCCTACCTGCCGGCAGATGGACCGGGTAACCATTTCATTGTCTCCGGTGAGAACTTTTATGCTGACTCCATACTCTTTCAGTGTCCTGACTGCCTCTTTTGTGTCCGGTTTCGGCGGATCCAGAAATGCCAGAAATCCAATCAGAACCATATCTTTCTCATCCTCCACACAGAACTCTCCTTCCGGGGCAGGATCCGTTTTCTGGGCAATGGCAATGACCCTCATGCCTGTTTCATTAAGTTTATTACATCTGGAGAGAACCATCTTTCTCACCTCGTCTGTCAGCGGATGGACCTTCCCTTCGCATTCAGCGTAGGCACAGCAGCCCAGCATCTCTTCCACCGCACCTTTGGTCACCATCTGCGTTTTCCCCTCTGTGTCCCTCACCACCACACTCATACGACGGCGCTGAAAATCAAAGGGGATCTCATCGGTCTTTGTATATCTGCGGATCAGTTCCTCCGCCCCCAGCTCTTTCTGCTTTTCGATCACAGCAATATCAATGAGGTTTTTCAGCCCTGTCTGGAAATAACTGTTCAGAAAGCCGTGCCGCAGCACCCTCTCATCTTCCTGACCGTCCACATTCAGGTGGCATTCCAGGACAACCCTGTCCATGGTCAGCGTCCCTGTTTTGTCGGTGCAGAGGATATCTGCTGCCCCAAGGTTCTGTATTGAGTTCAGATTTTTGACAATGACTTTTTCTCTGCTCATAGCCAGGGATCCCTTAGCCAGAGATGTGGTAACGATCATGGGCAGCATCTCCGGGGTCAGTCCCACAGCAACAGAAATGGCAAAAAGCATCGCCTGCATCCAGTTTCCTTTGGTAAACCCGTTGACAAAAAGCACCACCGGCACCATGACAAGCATAAACCGTATCAGCACCCAGGATACATCATTTACTCCCTTTTCAAATGTGGTTTTTACCGGCTTTTCGTCCATCGCCTCTGCCATAGTTCCCAGCATGGTACTGTTCCCTGCGGCAATAACCACCGCCCGGGCACTGCCGCTGATCACATTGCTCCCCATGAATACCAGGTTCTCCATGTCTGTCAGAGACACGGCTCTTCCCTTTGCCTTGCCTGTCTTTTCCACCGGCTCACTTTCGCCTGTCAGGGCAGACTGGCTGACAAAAAGATCTTTTGCGTCCAGGACTCTCAGATCCGCCGGGATCATGTCCCCTGCTGACAGATATACGATGTCCCCTGCCACGACATCTTCCATGGGGATTTCTCTTCTTACTCCTTCCCTCTCAACGCAGGCTGTCGTGTGGATCATTCCGGCCAGCCGGTCAGCCACATTTCCGCTTCTTGTCTCCTGCACAAAACGCAGCACGCCGGAGATCAGTACCATGGCTGTAATAATGCTCACGGTCGTATAGCTGCGCTCTCCGGGCGCTGCAAACACAATGTCCGTGAACGCCGAAATGCAGGCCAGGATCAAAAGGACAATGGTAAAGGGGTTAATAAAGGCTGCAAAGAGTCGTCCCGGAAGAGAATACTTCTTCCCGTATGTCAGTATGTTGGCGCCGTATTTTTCTCTGGATCTTTCCACTTCCTTTCTGCCAAGTCCGCCCCGGTCAGTTCCATACTTTCTGAATATTTCATGTTCCGGGCAGAGAGCCGCCTGGTACATCTGCCCCCTGTTTGTTTCCTTTTCTTTTTTTGCAGAAACCTCTCCTGCCAGCATCATTTTTCTAAAGATTTTCTTCATGACTGTGTACCTCCCAACTCTGTAGATTCTGTTCAGCATTGCTGGTAAGGGCACAGCGGCATCCTGTCGGAAGATTTCTGCCAGACCGATCCGTTCCCGGCCGCTTTCTGACAATAAAAATCCACCGCCTGTAAGATTTCTCTCACAAAGCGGTGGAAAGCGCACACAAATATATGCTACAGCCAGGCACACCCATGCCTCCGTAACTTCACCCATACATTCCGCCGTTTTGTGATTCCGCTGTACTTCCTACTGTGATACATAAATGTGCCACCTGCCTTTCTTTCTCTGCACTCTTTCTTTATTCTTCCTCTCCGGGAGAATAAAAAAACCTGTATGTCCGACAGACATACAGGGAAATATACCTTTGTATATTCGTCTGAGCTTTAACTCTGCAGGGCGGTGAAACTGTATTATGATACACCTTGCTTTCGATGTACCCTGTTCAAACCCTCTCATAGTGTCTCCACTATTTCGCGGCAACAGTCCATATCCCTTGCAGTAGCCTTACCTACCGAACAGCATTAAAATAACACAGATTTTCGGCTCTGTCAACCTCTTAAAACCTCTTGATCTTCCTGGTTGTAGTCTTCTCAAACTCCTTATCCCGCACCACCAGGCTGTAAATTTTCTTCTGGGGAGCCGCCGTCTTATTGTATCCGTCAATGACCTCCTGGAGGGCCGCACGCACGTCCTTAACCTTTTTCTTCTTCACATAGTCCTGGTCCGGATAAATTTCCGCCTCGATAACTCCACCCTTTTCCCGGACAAGCACTTCACCTACAAGCCGGCTGGCGCTCAGCGCGTTCTCCAGCTCCTCCGGGGACACATTCTCGCCATTCTTCGTGATGATCAGGTTTTTCTTGCGGCCTGTCAGGTAGACAAAGCCCTCCTCGTCCACATAGCCCAGGTCGCCGGTCTTCAGCCACCCGTCCTCCAGTGTCTCCGCCGTCTCTTCCGGCATCTTGTAGTAGCCCTGCATGACGCTACTTCCCTTCACCCAGAGCTCTCCGTCCACTGTCTTCGCCTCGCAGTTGGGCACAAGCTGTCCCACGGAGTCGCTTCGGATATTCCACCTCTGGGAGATGCTGATTACCGGGGAGCACTCTGTCATACCGTAGCCCTGCTGGATCACAATATCATATTTTTTAAACATTTCGATATATTTCGGATCCAGGTAGGCGCCGCCGCTGCAGATAGTGTGGAACTGCTTTCCGAACACCTGATTCTTCACGATCTTCGCCGGCAAGAGGGAGGCCTCCTCCAGCTTCTTTGCCATGGTCTCGATCATCAGCGGCACCATCAGGATCATCTCCGGCTTAAAGAGCTTGATGTTTTTTGCCACCCGCATCAGAGAGTCGTTGATGCAGATCACCGCTCCCAGGGACACCCCTTTCAAAATATCCATGCTGAGACAGTAGGCGTGGTGGATGGGCAGCACGGTCATGATGACGATCCGCTCCGGAATCTTCATGTCCAGGCAGGTGGCATTCTCCGCCACATTTCTGTGGGTCAGCATGACTCCCTTGCTTTTGCCGGTTGTTCCGGAAGTAAACATGATGGTGCACAGCTGATCCGGCCCAGGCATGTAGTCAAAGCTGCCCTTATGCTCTCCCAGCAGTTTCCAGAAAGCATATGCGCGCTCTCCATGTTCCTCCTGCTGCATGGAAACGATCACCCGAAGCTGTGGGCAGCGCTCGCCTGCCAGAGCCGCCACGTCTTTTCTGGCCTCATCGTAGACAAGGACGGTGGAGTCGGACCGAACGATCAGGTCACACACATCCTCTGCCGGGAGATTCACATCCAGAGGCACAACCACGCTGCCGCTGTCCACTGTGCCAAAGTAGGTCACCAGCCACTCGTAGGAGGTCATCCCTATGACAGCGATATGGCTGCCCTGCTCTCCCAGATCCCGCAGCGCACAGGAAAAGCTCTCGCTGTCCTCTTTAAGCTGGGTGTAGGTTTTAGATGCCACTTCATTTTTACTTACTTTATAACGGATCGCGTCCTCCGGGCCGTACCTTTCTTCCGTACTAACCAGGATCCCGCGGACTGTACTGCAAAGCATATCTGATCTTCCATCCTTTCCCCGCTCGGTGTTAATTTCCGGCGGTCAGTTTTTCCAGATAATCTACTGCTTCCTGGACCGTGCGGATATCCGCCGCCTCCGTCTGCTCCACTTCTACATCGAACTCATCCTCGATCTCGCCCAGCATGCTCATGAAGTCAAAGGATGTAAAGCCCAGATCTTCCATGAAGCGGGACTCGGGATGGATATTCTCCGGCTCCACCTCTACATAGTTACAAATGATATCAACTAACTTCTCAAACATGGTCTTTCTCCTTTTTCTATACTAATTTAATGATTTCTCCAATGGTCAGATCCGGGTTCTCCGCACCCTTGAACATGATCCTGCACAGATAGTAGTACAGGTACTCCAGCTCTTCCCTGGACACAGCCTTGACCTGGTGCTCAAAGTTAAAGTCCAGTCCGTTGTCCTCGGGCCGGTGCATGACGGTCAGGTACATACCCTGGGGGCAGATGCCGTTGGGATACCATTTTGTCTTGTACCGGATATCCCCAAGCTGGGTCAGTCCGTTTTCCTGCAGAGTCATGGGCTGATAGGTCAGGGAAATGGGCTCGTAGGTCAGCCCTGCGTGCGGCTGGGGATATAATTTTGAACGGTATGCAAAATAGGCAGTGGGATCATAGTTGGCGTGTCGGAATATTTCATTCTGCTTGTCACGGATGGCATACACTCCGTCAATGAACTTCATATCTTCCGGAAATACCGTGCGGATCGGGAAAGAGTGGATCCTTGTTCCGCCGGATTTTTTCTCTTTCAGGGTGGCACGCCTTGCAATGGCATTGTTGATGGACACATCCTCAAAACCGTTCATCTTCTGGAAGTAGGTGCGAAGACCCATGAGAAGAAGACAGGCCAGGGACACATGGTATTTCTCGCAGAAATCCATCAGCCGCCTGGTTGGCTCCTCCTCCAGATGAAAGATATCCAGGGCAGACTTTGTATCATCTGACGCATTGAACGCCGTGCGAAGGTTCGGATTTCCGAACATTTTTCTGGCAGCTTCCAGCTTGTCGGTCCCGTGGATCCCGTTGTAGATGGGCTCTCCTTTTTCGATCTCTTTCTGGAAAAAGTCAATGTCCCGCTGCCGGGCTTTGCTGCCTGCCTCGTAGGCCAGATCCTTCTGGAGCTGCTCAATGTAGGAGGCCATGTCCTTCGGGTAGGGAACGCCCTCATACTTCTCATGGCAGTAGAGCTCTATGACATCCTTCAGGAAAGCGATCAGCGACTGGGCGTCCACGATCATGTGGTGGGCCAGGAAATACACACCGCAAAAACCGTCCGGCATTCGGATCATGACGATCCGGATCAGAGGAGCATCCTGCATCTTAAAAGGCACGGTTGTCCACTTCTGCATCTGCGCTTCGGCCTCCTCCATGGTGCCGCCTGAGAAATCGACAAACTCGATTTTTTGCTCCTCCGGGTCTACCACGTACTGATACCAGTTCCCCTCTTTATCTTTTGCCAGGCGCACCCGCATGGCCTCGCTCCTTACGATGGCCTTATTGATGGATTTTGCCAGAAGATCCCAGTCCAGCTCCACCTCAATGGTCAGACTGGTCCCGATGTTCAGCACCGCGGCTGTGGGACAGAACGGCAGATAGTACAGGTGGAACTTCTGTGCTACAGTCAGAGGGTACACTTTGTGTCCTTTTCTCGTTCTCATCATTTCATTATTCCTCCAATAAATACATCCAGGGCCCTCTCATATCCTTCTGTGTCCTTGTAATAACTCTCGCCGTGGCCCGCGTCTTTCACGATCAGCTTCGTTTTCTGCGAAGCGCAGTTTTTATAGATCTCCTCACACATCCGGCATGGCACAAATGTGTCTTTCTCCCCGTGTATAAAAAGGAAGGGCACTTTCGCCTTTCTCACTTCCCTGGCGGCATTGCAGTCATCCAGTCCGTACCCCGCCTTCTTACGATTCAGCCTGTCCGCGATCTGGATCATAGGAAAGGCCGGGATATGGTACATGCTGTGGAGCACATGGGTAAATACTTCCTTGGCGGATGTGAACGCACAGTCTGACACAATCCCCTTCACCTGGGGCGGAAGATCCATCCCTCCCATCATGCAGACAGTGGCTCCCCCCATGGAATTGCCGTGGAGGAGGATCTGCGCGCCATCGCCGATCTTGCCTATCATCCACTGAACCCACTTCATGCCGTCTAAGCGGTCCATGGTCCCAAAACCGATATAGGTTCCCTCGCTCTCCCCGTGGGCACGCTCATCGATCAAAAGCATCCGGAAACCATGCTTCAGATAATACCAGGAGAGGCTTCCGTAGTCGCTTAACCCTTTGCTCGTATACCCGTGGAAGCAGATGACTGCCTTTGTCCCCTCTTCTCCGGGGAAATATGTACCGTGCAGCTTCAGTCCGTCCTCTGACGTGATCCACACATCTTCGTGGGGCTGCTCTGCCATCCATCCGCTGCGCTCGTGCATGAGAGGAAAGTAACTCTCCCAGTCCACGCCGGACATCTTTATGGTCCGCTCCACCTTGGCGTTGTACCGCTTCATGGTTCTTCTGTAAAAGTAGGCTGTGCCGCCGGCCTCCGCTGCTGCTGCGACACCCAGAAGCACAGCTGCTCCTTTCAGTAATTTGCCCATTTTCTTCACCCGCTATTTCTTTTTGCTGTTGATAAGGTCTTTCAGTTTCAGTGCTTTGTCGATATTTCCCTCCACTTTCAGTTTCCCAAGCGTCACCGCCAGGATAGGGTCTGTCTTCCCGTCCGCAATCTTGAACAGGGTCTCTGCAGAGCAGGTAAACATGGCATCCCTGTCATAGTACTCGTAAGGCTCTACATGGAGCTGTCCATCTTTCACCTCTGCATAAAAAATCCCTTCTGCCTCACCTGTGATGTTAAACTGATATGCCAGATGTTCGTGGATATCGCTTACATCTGCATCCATCAGCATTCCTTTTACCTTTGAAAACATATCTGCGTAGGTCATAACATCCTCCTTCTCGACCACATTCTACATTTTTCGACCGATAGTCATATCCTTTTCTCTGTTAGATTAGCATCTTTTCGGCCACTGGTCAACTATCGTTACTCTCAAAATGCACCTGGAATTTTCCTCTTTTTTGTGCGCTTTTAAGACTGGCCCGCAGCCTTCATCTGTGTTATATTATTTAGTAATGTACATTTTGCACGGACCTGACCGAAAATCAGACACACTCAGAAGAAAGGTGACACTTATGCCAGACCAGGGAAAATATGAGAGAATACTGGACGCCCTCCAGGAGCTCCTGAAAAACCAGAAAATGCAGTCCATCTCCGTCAGCGAGATCGCCCACACAGCCGGGATCGGCAAGGGAAGTATCTATTACTATTTTCCTTCCAAAGACGCCATCCTTGACGCTCTTGTGGAGCGGAATTACGAGAAACCGCTTCAGACAGCAAAGGATCTGGCCTATCAGACCGACATCCCGCCATTTACACGGATGGCCATGATCTTCCAGGCCTGCCGCAGCTCTTCCTCCGAGTTTCTCAAGTCCGCGGACAACGCCGCCTCTGATACACCGGAGAAAGTATTCCTGCGCCAGAAGTACGTCAATCATATCATCACTGAACTTAAACCTGTGCTGGCTGAGATTATCCGCCAGAGTGCAGAGGCGGGCGAGATCCATTTTGATGACCCTGACAGCCTGGCCGAGATTGTCCTGATCGTCCTGACAGTGAAACTGGACAACTCCCTCGTTCCCTCCTCAAGAGAGGAAATCGAGCAGACCATCAGCGCGCTTATCTCCCTGCTGGAGAAGGGCACGGAAAATCCTCCGGGATCGCTGAACTTTTTGAAGAGTCCGCTGGCGTGAGAGGCTGCAGAGCACGAAAGTTCACAGAGCGTATAAAAAACAAGGGTCACGAAAACCCTTGTTTTTATTATGTCTCTGATCTGCAATAATCCTCGATATCAGCCGGGGGCCAAGAAATTTTAATTTCAAAGATTCATTACAGTCAATCGTCACTCCTGTTGATAAAAATTCATTTTGTCTGCCTGTTACTTCTGCAAAAAAACAACTACCTGGCCGCCCTCCACATCAATCACTGTAATATTTTGACCTTGCTTGACATCCATTTTTATCCCCGAACATGCTGGTATCATATATTCTTTGCTCAATATTTCCACCTCAACAACTTCCACTTTTCTGCTCTACAACTCAGGATTTGTTTACTTTATTTCTTTTTCAAATCTAAAGAAATAGTTGTTTTCTTTGGGAATGTTGCCTGCGGTTTCACTTATCTGATGTGGGTCTCTGTGCTTAGGATTAAAAAATTCTACAATCTTGAAACCACATCGATTTACATAAAAGTGAATGTTCCGCTTATCGTAATAGGGGGTATGCGTCTCCCAAATTCTTGTTTGAAAAATTGAGAAAACGTAATATTGAACAAAAAAGAAATGCACAGT